>NZ_JAMRYM010000028.1:0-37411 GCF_023743255.1 Rathayibacter rubneri
GAGTTGTAGTTTCTTAACTCATGTGATTTTCAAGTTTTTAAGAGCAAACGGTGGATGCCTTGGCATCTGGAGCCGAAGAAGGACGTCGTAATCTGCGATAAGCCTCGGGGAGCTGATAAACGAGCTGTGATCCGAGGATCTCCGAATGGGGAAACCCCGCCAGGCCCCTTGTGGTGACCTGGTGACTCCCGCCTGAATATATAGGGCGGGTAGAGGGAACGTGGGGAAGTGAAACATCTCAGTACCCACAGGAAGAGAAAACAACAGTGATTCCGTTAGTAGTGGCGAGCGAACGCGGAAGAGGCTAAACCGAGCCATGTGTGATACCCGGCAGGGGTTGCATGGTCGGGGTTGTGGGACTTTTCGTCGTGTTCTGCCGAGCACGGAACGTTACAGCGCATCATAGACGAACAGGTTTGAATGCCTGGCCAGAGCGGGTGCGAGCCCCGTAGTCGAAATGGTGTTATGGCGTGAAGAGTATCCCAAGTAGCACGGGGCCCGAGAAATCCCGTGTGAATCTGTCAGGACCACCTGATAAGCCTAAATACTCCCAGATGACCGATAGCGGACAAGTACCGTGAGGGAAAGGTGAAAAGTACCCCGGGAGGGGAGTGAAATAGTACCTGAAACCGTTTGCTTACAAACCGTCGGAGCCTCCTTGTTGGGGTGACGGCGTGCCTTTTGAAGAATGAGCCTGCGAGTTAGTGCTCTGTGGCGAGGTTAACCCGTGTGGGGCAGCCGTAGCGAAAGCGAGTCCGAATAGGGCGATTTTAGTCGCAGGGTCTAGACCCGAAGCGAAGTGATCTATCCATGGCCAGGTTGAAGCGACGGTAAGACGTCGTGGAGGACCGAACCCACTTCAGTTGAAAATGGAGGGGATGAGCTGTGGATAGGGGTGAAAGGCCAATCAAACTTCGTGATAGCTGGTTCTCTCCGAAATGCATTTAGGTGCAGCGTTGCGTGTTTCTTGCCGGAGGTAGAGCTACTGGATGGCCGATGGGGCCCAAAAGCTTACTGACGTCAGCCAAACTCCGAATGCCGGTAAGTGAGAGCGCAGCAGTGAGACTGTGGGGGATAAGCTTCATAGTCGAGAGGGAAACAACCCAGACCACCAACTAAGGTCCCTAAGCGCGTGCTAAGTGGGAAAGGATGTGGAGTTGCACAGACAACCAGGAGGTTGGCTTAGAAGCAGCCACCCTTGAAAGAGTGCGTAATAGCTCACTGGTCAAGTGATTCCGCGCCGACAATGTAACGGGGCTCAAGCACGCCACCGAAGTTGTGGCATTGACATTTGTGGTAGGCCTTCGTGGTCCAGCCGTGTTGATGGGTAGGAGAGCGTCGTGTGGCGAGTGAAGCGGCGGTGTGAACCAGCCGTGGACGCCACACGAGTGAGAATGCAGGCATGAGTAGCGAAAGACGGGTGAGAAACCCGTCCTCCGGAAGACCAAGGGTTCCAGGGTCAAGCTAATCTTCCCTGGGTAAGTCGGGACCTAAGGCGAGGCCGACAGGCGTAGTCGATGGACAACGGGTTGATATTCCCGTACCGGCGAAGAACCGCCCAAGACAATCCAGTAGTGCTAAGTATCTGAATCCCTGTGATGGATCCCTTCGGGGTGAAGCGTTGGGCCTAGCGTACGACCCCGTGCTGGTGCGTTTAGCGTATTAACAGGTGTGACGCAGGAAGGTAGCCGAGCCGGGCGATGGTTGTCCCGGTCTAAGGATGTAGGGCGAACGATAGGCAAATCCGTCGTTCACACAGCCTGAGATCTGATGGGTAGACGCAAGTCGAAATCGGTGATCCTATGCTGCCAAGAAAAGCATCGACGCGAGGTTCTAGCTGCCCGTACCCCAAACCGACTCAGGTGGTCAGGTAGAGAATACCAAGGAGATCGAGAGAATCGTGGTTAAGGAACTCGGCAAAATGCCCCCGTAACTTCGGGAGAAGGGGGGCCTGAGGCGTGAACGGACTTGCTCCGGGAGCGTTCGATGGCCGCAGAGACCAGTGGGAAGCGACTGTTTACTAAAAACACAGGTCCGTGCTAAGTCGCAAGACGATGTATACGGACTGACGCCTGCCCGGTGCTGGAAGGTTAAGAGGAACGGTTAGCCGCAAGGCGAAGCTGAGAATTTAAGCCCCAGTAAACGGCGGTGGTAACTATAACCATCCTAAGGTAGCGAAATTCCTTGTCGGGTAAGTTCCGACCTGCACGAATGGCGTAACGACTTCCCAGCTGTCTCAACCGCGAACTCGGCGAAATTGCATTACGAGTAAAGATGCTCGTTACGCGCAGCAGGACGGAAAGACCCCGTGACCTTTACTATAGTTTGGTATTGGTGTTCGGTGTGGCTTGTGTAGGATAGGTGGGAGACTGTGAAGCGGGCACGCTAGTGTTCGTGGAGTCATTGTTGAAATACCACTCTGGTCACTCTGGATATCTAACTTCGAACCCTAATCGGGTTCAGGGACAGTGCCTGATGGGTAGTTTAACTGGGGCGGTTGCCTCCTAAAAAGTAACGGAGGCGCCCAAAGGTTCCCTCAACCTGGTTGGCAATCAGGTGGCGAGTGTAAGTGCACAAGGGAGCTTGACTGTGAGACTGACAAGTCGAGCAGGGACGAAAGTCGGGACTAGTGATCCGGCAGTGGCTTGTGGAAGCGCTGTCGCTCAACGGATAAAAGGTACCTCGGGGATAACAGGCTGATCTTGCCCAAGAGTCCATATCGACGGCATGGTTTGGCACCTCGATGTCGGCTCGTCGCATCCTGGGGCTGGAGTAGGTCCCAAGGGTTGGGCTGTTCGCCCATTAAAGCGGTACGCGAGCTGGGTTTAGAACGTCGTGAGACAGTTCGGTCCCTATCCGCTGCGCGCGTAGGAAATTTGAGAAGATCTATCCCTAGTACGAGAGGACCGGGATGGACGAACCTCTGGTGTGTCAGTTGTTCCGCCAGGAGCACCGCTGATTAGCTACGTTCGGAACGGATAACCGCTGAAAGCATCTAAGCGGGAAGCCGGCTTCGAGATGAGATTTCCATCCCTTCGGGGGAGAGGCTCCCAGCCAGATTACTGGGTTGATAGGCCGGATGTGGAAGACAGGACTAAAGACTGTCGGAGCTGACCGGTACTAATAAGCCGATAACTTGACAATCACTACACTCATACCGTTGTAAAGGCTGGTAGGAGTGGCCAGAAGATTGCTCGCGTCCACTTTGTGGTTCCCAGAAGACGGGCACCGCACCACCCTCACAGGGTGGTGCACATAATTGAATACACGCAAGGCGTGTAACCCCAGATTTGACCCCCACCCTCAACGGTGGGTGTGTCGCAAGGGTTACGGCGGCTATAGCGAGAGGGAAACGCCCGGTCACATTCCGAACCCGGAAGCTAAGACTCTCAGCGCCGATGGTACTGCAGGGGGGACCCTGTGGGAGAGTAGGACACCGCCGGACACCATTCACGATGGCCACCCAGACACTGGGTGGCCATCGCTGTTTAACCCGCCGATCGACAGCTTCCTTGAGAGGTCTCGTGCTCGATGAGGAGTGCGTGAGACGGGCGGAGCCGACGGTTCTAGGGTGGAGGACATGACGGGAGACCCGATGCAGGACGACGATCACGGCAGCGCCCCTTTGGACGGTCTCGTCGACCGCCTCGAGCTCATCGAGGATCAGGACCTCGCGACGAGGGCGGCGTCCTACGGCGAGCTGCAGGAGCGACTGCGGATGCGGCTCGAGGGCGCGGATACTCGGCGATGAGCGACTCCGCTCAGGATGATGCATCGGGAGACAGCAGACTCGATGCGGCTCTCGCCGATCGGGGGATCGCGCGCTCGCGCACACACGCGTCGAGGCTGATCGCCGATGCGCTCGTCAGCGTCGACGGCGTGCCGGCGCTCAAGTCCTCCCTCCGGGTGCGACCGGAGCAGGACATCACGGTCGCCGGTCTCGACCACTACGTGAGTCGTGCGGCGCACAAGCTGCTGGGGGCTCTCGACGGCTTCCCGTCGGTGCACGTCCGAGGTGCCCACGCCCTCGATGTCGGCGCATCGACCGGCGGCTTCTCCCAGGTGCTGCTCGAGCGCGGAGCGGCGTCGGTCATTGCTCTGGATGTCGGCCACGCGCAGCTCGCTCCGCGCATCCGCTCGGACGAGAGGGTGCACGTCGTCGAAGGGTTCAATGCCCGCGACATGACGGCCGGGTCCCTCGCCGCGGCGGCCAGGACGGAAGTGGTGCCGGACCTCGTGGTCTCGGATGTGTCCTTCATCTCGCTGACGATGGTGCTGCCGGCGGTGGCGGCGTCCGTGGATCCGCTGGCAGACTTCGTCGTCCTCGTGAAGCCGCAGTTCGAGGTCGGGCGGACGGGCGTGAAGGAGGGCATCGTGCGGGATCCGGAGCTGCGTCGCGAAGCGCTCTCGGACGTGCTCTGGGCGGCCTGGGACCTGGGTCTCGGGGTGGCCGGCCTGATGTCCTCCCCATTACCCGGAAGCGCTGGGAATCACGAGTATCTCGCGCACCTCCACCGCGACCGCGGAACGATTCCGACAGAATGGAGGGACGCGGTCACCGCGCTCACCATCGGGTGATGCGGGCGGTCGGCCGACGTCGACCTACCTGGAGGACACCCTCTCGATGCAGTCCCCTCCGCAGGAGCGCAACATCCTCGTCGTCGCCCACACGGGCCGGAAGGACTCCCTCGAAGCGGCGATCCTCGTCATCCACCGGCTGCGCGGCTCCGGTGCACGGCCCGTGCTCTGCGGGGACGACAAGGGCGACATCGTCGCCGCGTCCCCGTCGCTGTCGGACGTCGCCGTCCTCGGCTCCGATGTCGCCCTGAGCGACGTCGAGCTCGTGTTCGTCCTCGGTGGCGACGGCACCATCCTCCGCGCGGCCGAGATCGCGCGCACCGGAACGGCTCCGCTGCTCGGCGTGAACCTCGGTCACGTGGGCTTCCTCGCCGAGAGCGAGCGCGACGACCTCGACGACGCGGTCGCACGCGCGCTCGACGGCGACTACGGGGTGGAGGAGCGGATGACGCTCCAGGTGCGCGTCAAGATCGACGAGCGCGTCGTGTACGAGACGTGGGCGCTCAACGAGGCCACCGTCGAGAAGGGC
Source organism: Rathayibacter rubneri (assembly GCF_023743255.1). Classification (NCBI taxonomy): domain Bacteria; kingdom Bacillati; phylum Actinomycetota; class Actinomycetes; order Micrococcales; family Microbacteriaceae; genus Rathayibacter; species Rathayibacter rubneri. Next base: position 5,108 of record NZ_JAMRYM010000028.1, read on the forward strand.
AGCCGCGAGCGGATGCTCGAGGTCATGGTCGGCGTCGACGGGCGGCCGCTCTCGAGCTTCGGCTGCGACGGCATCGTCGTCTCCACTCCGACCGGCTCGACCGCCTACGCGTTCTCCGGCGGCGGCCCCGTCGTGTGGCCGACCCTCGAGGCGATGCTCCTGGTGCCGCTCAGCGCCCACGCGCTGTTCGCGCGTCCCCTCGTGGTGGGGCCCGAGTCGAGCCTCGCCGTCGAGGTCAAGGAGCGCACCGACGGGGTGGGCGTGCTGTGGGCCGACGGCCGCAGGACCTACGAGCTGCCACCGGGAGCACGCGTCGTGTTCCGGCGCTCGCCCCTCCCGGTGCGACTCGCTCGGCTCCACGACGCCCCCTTCACCGACCGCCTGGTGCACAAGTTCGGTCTCCCCATCCGCGGATGGCGGGGGTCGACGGAGACGGAGTGATCACCACGATGCTCGAAGAGCTGCAGATCCGCGACCTGGGCGTCATCGCCGAGGCGACCCTCCCGCTCGGTCCCGGCTTCACCGCCGTGACCGGTGAGACCGGCGCGGGCAAGACGATGGTCGTGACCGCACTCGGGCTGGTGCTCGGTGCGCGCTCCGACGCGTCCGCCGTCCGCTCCGGCAGCAAGCAGGCCTGGGTGTCCGGGCGCTGGGTCGTGCAGGAGGACGGCGCGGTGGCCGACCGGGTCCGGGACGCCGGCGGGGACCTCGACGGTCCCGAGCTGCTCCTCGCGCGCTCGGTGTCGGCGGAGGGACGCGGTCGCGCGGTCGTCGGGGGCCGCGGTGCGCCCGTCAGCGTGCTCTCGGAGCTCGCGGACCAGCTGGTCGTGGTGCACGGGCAGTCCGATCAGATCCGGCTGCGCTCTGCGGCCGCGCAGCGGGACGCGCTGGACCGGTTCGGCGGGGCGGACCTCGCCGAGGCGCTCCGCGACTACGGCAGCGCGTTCGAGCGCTGGCGGGCCAACCGGGAAGAGCTCGACGAGCTGACCACGGCGCGGGAGGCGCGTGCGCGCGAGGCGGAGCGCCTCCGCACCGCCCTCGCCGAGATCGAGGTCGTCGCTCCGCAGCGCGGAGAGGACGTCGAGCTCGCGGCCCAGTCCGAGCGCCTCGGGAGCATCGAGCAGCTGCGACTGGCGGCCGGCGAGGCCCGCGAGGCGATCTCGTCCGAGGAGCTCGACGGCCGCGACGCCCTGGGGCTGCTCGACCTCGCCCGCCGGGTGCTCGAGCGCGCGGCCGAGCACGACGCCGCCCTCCAGCCGACGGTGCAGACGCTGAGCGAGGCGTCCGTCCTGCTCGTCGACGTCGCCGGGAGCCTCTCGTCCTACCTCGCGGAGCTCGACCTCGACGGGGCGCACGACCTCGAGCTGATCGAGAACCGGCGCGCCGAGCTGTCGCAGCTCGCGCGCACCTACGGGCCGACGCTCGACGACGTGCTCGATCTCGTCGACTCCTCCGGGCTCCGGCTGCTCGAGCTCGACGGCGACGACGAGCGGATCGCGGCGCTCGAGGCGGACACCGCAGCCGACGCCGATCTGGTCGACCGGCTGGCGACGCGGCTCACCGAGCTGCGCACCGCCGCGGCGGCGGAGCTGGGCGAGCGGGTCAGCGACGAGCTGACCGCCCTCGCCATGGGCGACGCCCGACTCCACATCCGGGTCACCACCGCCGGGGAGGCGACCGCGCACGGTCGCGACTCGGTCGAGATGCTCCTGGCGCCGCACGTCGGGGCGACTCCCCGTCCGCTGGCCAAGGGCGCGTCCGGAGGCGAGCTCTCGCGGGTCATGCTGGCGATCGAGGTCGTCGTCGCGGCCAACGACCCCGTGCCCACCTTCGTCTTCGACGAGGTCGACGCGGGAGTGGGAGGCGCCGCGGCGATCGAGATCGGCCGGCGGCTCGCTCGGCTGGCCGAGACGTCGCAGGTGATCGTGGTGACCCACCTCGCGCAGGTGGCCGCCTTCGCGAACAACCACCTGCGGGTCGAGAAGGGCTCGGACGGCTCCGTCACCTCGAGCGCGGTCACGCAGCTGGACCCGGAGGCGCGCGTGTCGGAGATGGCGCGCCTGCTGTCCGGTCTGACCGACTCGGAGAACGCACTGGCCCACGCGCGCGAGCTGCTCGAGACCGGTCGTCGGAGCTGATCCGGCCCGACCGGAGTGGTCGGCGGCAACTGCTGTTAGGGTGGAAGCCCGTGGTGGACATTTCGAACTCGGGCTCTTCAGACTCCTCTAACGACTCCTCGACGGCCGGGCACTCCGCCCCCTCGAAGATCACGAAGCACATCTTCGTCACGGGTGGGGTCGTCTCCTCCCTGGGCAAGGGCCTCACGGCCGCGAGCCTGGGAAACCTGCTGACGGCGCGCGGGCTCCGGGTCGTGATGCAGAAGCTCGACCCGTACCTCAACGTCGATCCCGGGACGATGAACCCGTTCCAGCACGGCGAGGTCTTCGTGACGGACGACGGAGCCGAGACCGACCTCGACATCGGGCACTACGAGCGCTTCCTCGACATCAACCTCAACCAGGCCGCGAACGTCACGACCGGTCAGATCTACTCGCGGGTGATCGCCCGCGAGCGCGCGGGGGAGTACCTCGGCGACACGGTGCAGGTCATCCCGCACATCACCGACGAGATCAAGCGCCGCATGCGCCTGCAGGCCGAGGACGACCCTCAGCCCGATGTGATCATCACCGAGATCGGCGGCACGGTCGGCGACATCGAGAGCCAGCCGTTCATCGAGTCGGCACGCCAGGTGCGCCACGAGCTCGGCCGCCGCAACGTCTTCTTCGTGCACGTCTCGCTGGTGCCGTTCATGGGCGCCTCCGGTGAGCAGAAGACCAAGCCGACCCAGCACTCCGTCGCCGCGCTGCGCTCCATCGGCATCCAGCCGGACGCGCTCGTGCTGCGCAGCGACCGCCCGGTCTCGGAGTCGAACAAGCGCAAGATCGCGCTGATGTGCGACGTCGACGAGCAGGCCGTCGTGAACGCCAAGGACGTCGCGTCGATCTACGAGATCCCGGAGATGCTCAACGAGCAGGGCCTGGACTCCTACATCATCGACCAGCTCGGCCTCGAGGCCGGCGAGGTCGTCTGGGACGGCTGGTCCAAGCTCCTCGAGGCGGTCCACGAGCCCAAGCACGAGGTCACGATCGGCCTGGTGGGCAAGTACATCGACCTGCCCGACGCCTACCTCTCGGTGACCGAGGCCCTGCGCGCGGGCGGTTTCGCCCAGCAGACGAAGGTCGCGATCCGCTGGATCGCCTCGGACGGACTCGAGGACCCGGAGGCGGCGTCCAAGGCGCTGTCCGAGCTCGACGGCATCTGCGTGCCCGGCGGCTTCGGCATCCGCGGCATCGAGGGCAAGCTCGGCGCCCTCCGCTTCGCCCGCGAGAACGGGATCCCGACGCTGGGACTGTGCCTCGGTCTGCAGTGCATGGTGATCGAGTACGCGCGCACCGAGGCGGGGCTCGAGGGGGCGTCCTCCTCGGAGTTCGACCCGGGCACCGAGTTCCCCGTCATCGCCACCATGGCCGAGCAGGTCGAGATCCTGGCGTCCGGCGACATGGGCGGGACGATGCGCCTCGGCCTCTACACCGCCGAGCTCGCCGAGGGCTCGATCGTCGCCGAGGTCTACGGTGCGCCCGAGGCCGCCGAGCGCCACCGCCACCGCTACGAGGTCAACAACGCGTACCGGGACCGCATCGCCGAGGCCGGGCTGTGGTTCTCGGGCACCTCGCCGGACGGCCGGCTGGTGGAGTACGTCGAGCTGCCGCGCGACAAGCACCCCTACTACGTCGGCACCCAGGCCCACCCCGAGCTGCGCTCGCGCCCGAACAACGCGCACCCGCTCTTCCGCGGGCTCGTGACGGCGGCGCTCGAGCGCCAGGAGGCCTCGCGCCTGTTCCCCGCGTCGGAGGCGGGCTCCGATGAGTGACTCCGGCCTCTCGGACGAGCTCGTCGAGCCCGAGATCCTGACGAGCGAGAGCGTCTTCGACGGCATGGTCTGGGGCGTCCGCGCCGAGACCTTCCGCTACGGCGACGGCGAGCTGCGCCGGGAGTTCCTCGATCACACGGGCGCCGTCGCGGTGCTCGCTCTGGACGACCAGGATCGCGTCGCGCTGATCAAGCAGTACCGGCACCCGGTCCGCACCCGCGAGTGGGAGATCCCGGCGGGTCTCCTCGACATCGAGGGCGAGGACGCGCTCGTCGCCGCTCAGCGCGAGCTGGCCGAGGAGACCGACCTGCGGGCCGGCCGGTGGGACCTGCTCTCGGAGTTCGCGACGTCACCCGGTGGCAGCGACGAGGTCATCCGCATCTACCTCGCCCGCGACCTCTCGAGCACCGGCTCGGTCTTCGACCGGGAGGCGGAGGAGGCCGACATGGAGCTGCGCTGGGTCGCGCTCGACGACCTCGTCGAGGCGGTCCTCGCGCGACGCGTGCAGAACCCGTCGCTCACGATCGCCGCACTCGCCGCGCACACCTTCCGCTCGCGCGGCTGGGCGGGCCTCGGCGACGCGTCGTCGCCGTGGACGCGCCACCCGCGGGTCCGTCACCCCCGGGGGTGACCCCCCGGGCGAGCGTCGAGGCGTTCCTCCGGCAGGCGAGCGTCGAGCGGGGCCTCTCGGCGCACACGATTGCGGCCTACCGTCGTGATCTGGAGCTCTACCTCGGCCGCCTCGAGGAGCTCGGGATCCGGGATCTCGCGGCTCTGCGGCGCTCGGACGTGGGGGACTTCGCCGCCTGGCTCGCCGCGCGGCCCGAGCGCCCGCTGGCGGCCTCCTCCCGCGCGCGGATCCTGTCGAGTGTGCGGGGACTGCACCGCTTCGCCCTCGAGGAGGGCCTGGTGGAGGACGACGTGGCGCACGACGTCGTCCCGCCGAAGCTCCCGATGACGCTGCCCAAGGCGATCACCGTCGAGCAGATGGGCGCTCTGCTCGAGGCGTCCCGCGGCGAGGAGCTCGCGCAGATGCGCGACCGCGCGCTGCTCGAGCTGCTCTACGCGACCGGCGCCCGCATCTCCGAGGCGGTCGACCTCACCGTCGACGACCTGCTCGACGCGGAGGTCGTGCGGCTGACGGGCAAGGGGTCGAAGCAGCGGATGGTCCCGCTCGGGCGGTACGCGCGGGAGGCGGTCGACGACTACCTGGTGCGCGCTCGGCCGGAGCTGTCGCGGCGCGGACGCGCGACTCCCGCGCTGTTCCTCGGGGTGCGGGGAGGCCGGCTGTCCCGGCAGAGCGCCTGGCTCGTCATCCGCGCGGTCGCCGAGAAGGCGGGGCTCGACCAGGAGATCTCGCCGCACACCTTCCGCCACTCCTTCGCCACGCACCTGCTCGCCGGCGGGGCGGACGTGCGCGTCGTGCAGGAGCTGCTCGGGCACGCCTCCGTCGCCACGACGCAGATCTACACGCTGGTCACCGCGGATACCCTGCGCGACGTGTACACGACGGCGCATCCTCGCGCGCGGCGGTGAGGAGAGGAGAGTGCAGGCGCGTCCTCGGCGAGGGCGGGTCTCGATACGCCCCTGCGGGGCTACTCGACCAGCAGGAGCGGTGGGGACGTGCACTGGTCTCGAGACGCCCCTGCGGGGCTGCTCGACCAGCAGGTGCGGCGGGCCGCGGGGAGGCGCCCGCGGCGGGGCGCGGCGCCGGGGACGGAGGGGGTCGGTAGACTCGACGCAGGCCGCGCGGGAGCGCACGCCCCAGGAAGCGAGGACGACGCAGGTGACACGCCAGACGGACGACAGGACCGAGCTCACCGGTCTCGAAGCCCCGACGCTCGGCCCGACCGGCCGTCCCCTCCGCGACTTCGACCTCCCCGTCGAGCTGACGGGTCACGGTCCGGCCCGCATCATCTCGCTCTGCAACCAGAAGGGCGGCGTCGGCAAGACGACGACCACCATCAATCTGGGCGCGACCCTCGCCGAGTACGGCCGCCGCGTGCTCGCCATCGACTTCGATCCGCAGGGCGCGCTGTCCGCCGGTCTCGGTGTCGCGACGTACGACGCGGTCACCATCTACGACCTGCTCCTGGGCACCGTGAAGGACCCCGCCGAGGCGATCCGCTCGACCCGGGTGCCCGGGCTCGACGTGATCCCGGCCAACATCGACCTGTCCGCCGCGGAGGTGCACCTCGTCAACGAGGTCGCGCGCGAGCAGATCCTCGCCCGCGTGCTCCGCAAGGTGAGCGCCGACTACGACGTGATCCTGATCGACTGCCAGCCGTCGCTGGGCCTGCTCACCGTGAACGCATTGACCGCGAGCCACGGCGTGCTCATCCCGCTCGAGTGCGAGTTCTTCGCCCTGCGCGGTGTCGCGCTGCTGATCGAGACGATCGACAAGGTCCGCGATCGGCTGAACCCCGCGATCGAGCTCGACGGCATCCTGCCCACCATGTACGACTCGCGCACGCTGCACTCGCGCGAGGTGCTCGACCGCGTCGTCGACGCGTTCGGCGACAGCGTCCTCGAGACGGTGATCGGCCGCACGGTGAAGTTCCCCGACGCGAGCGTCTCGGGGGTGCCCATCACGCAGTTCGCGCCCGAGCACAAGGCCGCGGCGGCGTACCGCCAGCTCGCCAGGGAGCTGATCTCGCGTGGCGCGGTCGCCTGAGGCAGTTCTCACTCCGGAGGCGGCCGCCGGGTCGGCGGGCGGCTTCCGGGTCGCGCTCTCGAACTTCGAGGGCCCGTTCGACCTCCTCCTCAGCCTGATCGCGAAGCAGCAGGTCGACATCACCGAGATCGCGCTCAGCGCCGTCACGGACGAGTTCCTGTCGTACCTGCACGGCATCGACACGCTCGAGGGCCTCGACCGCGCGTCGGAGTTCCTGGTCGTCGCCGCGACGCTCCTCGACCTCAAGATCGCCGGCCTCCTGCCGCAGGGCGAGCTCGTCGATGCCGAGGACGCCGCCCTGCTGGAGGCCCGCGATCTGCTGTTCGCGCGACTCCTGCAGTACCGCGCCTTCAAGCAGGTGTCGAGCTGGTTCGCCGAGCGGATCGGGATCGAGACCTCGCGGCACGTGCGCGACGTGCCGCTCGAGGAGGAGTTCCGCGCGAAGAAGCCGGAGCTGGTCTGGACGCTCTCGGCCGAGGACTTCGCCGCGCTGGCCGCGTTCGCGCTCGCGCCGAAGGAGATCCCGACCGTCGGCCTCGACCACCTGCACGCGCCGCTCATCAGCATCCGCGAGCAGGCCGCGTACGTCGTCGGGGTGCTGCGCGCGCAGGCGACGGCGACGTTCCGCGAGCTGATCGCCACCGCCGACGAGAAGGGCGTGATCGTCGCGCGCTTCATCGCCGTGCTCGAGCTGTACCGCCACGCCGCGATCACGTTCGAGCAGCCCGAGCCGCTCGGCGAGCTGACCCTTCAGTGGGTCGCCGAGTCGTGGTCGGATGCGAACCTCGCCCACCTGGGGGCCGACTATGACGGTTGAGACCACGGAGGCGACTCCCGGCACGGTGGCCTTCGAGATCGACCGCGCGATCGAGGCGATCCTGATGGTCGCGGACGAGCCGCAGTCGCTGGTGTCCCTCGCCACCGCGCTCTCGCGGCCGGTCGCGATCGTGCGCCAGTCGATCGAGCGCCTCGTCGCCGACTTCGACGGCGCCGACGGCGGAGTGCGCCGCGGCTTCGAGCTGCGTGAGGTCGGCTCGGGATGGCGGATCTACGTCCGCCGCGAGTACGACCCGGTCGTGTCGGACTTCGTGCTGACGCAGAACCCCACCAAGCTCTCGCAGGCGGCGCTGGAGACACTCGCCGTCATCGCCTACAAGCAGCCGATCTCGCGCGGACAGGTCGCGCAGATCCGCGCGGTCAACGTCGACTCGGTCGCCCGCACACTCCTGGGCCGCGGTCTGATCGCGGAGGTCGGCAACGACCCCGAGACCGGCGCGATCCTCTACGGCACGACGGAGCAGCTGCTCGTGCACCTCGGCCTCGCCTCGCTCGACGAGCTGCCGAAGATCTCACCACTTCTGAGCGACGGACGGGACGGATTCGATGAGCACGCCTGACAGCGGGCCCGAGGGCGAACGACTGCAGAAGGTCCTCGCCGCGGCGGGAGTGGCCTCCCGACGGGTGGTCGAGGAGATGATCGTCGCCCGGCGCATCCGGGTGAACGGAGTGGTCGCCGACGAGCTCGGCCGCCGCATCGATCCGGCCACGGACGCGATCGAGGTCGACGGAGTGGCGGTCCAGCTGGACACCACTCGCCGGTACGTGATGCTGAACAAGCCGGTCGGGGTCGTCAGCTCTCTCGCCGACGAGAACGGCCGAGCCGATCTCAGCACGTACACGCAGAACTTCGAGGAGCGGCTGTTCAACGTGGGCCGCCTCGACGCCGAGACGTCGGGACTGCTCGTGCTGACCAACGACGGAGAGCTCGCGCACGTGCTGGCGCACCCCTCGTTCGGCGTGACCAAGACCTACATCGCGAAGGTGCAGGGGCACGTGCTGCCCCAGACCATCGCCGCACTGACCGCCGGCGTCGAGCTCGACGACGGACCGGTCTCGGCCGACAAGGCGCGACTGCTGGGCCGACCGGAGGGCAAGGCGAACGCCTCGCTCGTCGAGATCACCCTGCACTCCGGGCGCAACCGCGTGGTGCGGCGAATGCTCGCCGCCGTCGGCCACCCGGTGCTCGAGCTCGTGCGCCGCCAGTTCGGGCCGCTCCACCTGGGCGCGCTGCGCTCGGGCGACCTGCGCGACCTCACCCGCGACGAGCTGGGCGCACTGCTGACCATCTCGCGCCAGGGCCACGAGAAGGTGGCCGCCGAGAAGCCGGAGCCGACGCGGAAGGCGAGCGCGGGAGCGCGGCGTCCGAAGCCGCGCGCCGAGGAGCAGGGGCGGTCGGAGGAGCGCTCGCGGTCCGAGGAGCGGCCGCGGTGGCAGGACCGCCGGGACGAGGGCGCACCCGCACGGGAGCGGCGCGACGGCGGGGAGCGGCGTCCCTCCGAGGACCGTCGTCCTGCGCCCGAGCGCCGCGACTCCGGCGAGCGTCGTCCGTCCGCGGCGCGTCGTGACGCGGGGGAGCGACGTCCTGCTGCCGATCGGCGTGATTCGGGGGAGCGGCGTCCTACTCCCGATCGGCGTGACGCGGGGGAGCGGCGTCCTGCCTCCGATCGTCGCGACGCGGGGGAGCGGCGTCCTGCTGCCGATCGGCGTGATTCGGGGGAGCGGCGTCCTGCTCCCGATCGGCGTGATTCGGGGGAGCGTCGTCCGTCCGACGAGCGCCGCGACTCCGCGGACCGTCGACCTCCGGCCGAGCGGCGCGACTCCGGCGAGCGGCGCCCGTCCGACGACCGGCGCTCCTCCCCGGCGGCTGACCGCCGCCCCGCTGCCGGGCGGCGCAGCGGCCCGGACAAGCTGCGGCGACCGGATCGGTAGGCTGTCGGGGTGAACGAGCTCCTGCACCCCGCCCCGCCCGCGATGCGGACGACCGGCACGGTGCGGGTGGTCGGCTCCGGGCTCCTGGGCGCGAGCATCGGCCTCGGCCTCGCCTCGCGCGGGGTCGACGTCGTCCTCGACGACGCGTCACCGGCCAGCCTCTCGCTCGCGATCGACTACGGTGCCGGCCGGGCCGCCTCCGCCGACGACCGCCCGGCGCTCGTCGTCGTCTGCGTGCCGCCCGACGTGGTCTCGAGCGTCGTCGAGCGCGAGCTCGCCGCCCACCCCGACGCCGTCGTGACCGATGTCGCGAGCGTCAAGACGCAGCCCCTGCGCGAGCTCCGCGAGCGCGGGATCGATCTCGCTCGCTACATCGGCTCGCACCCCATGGCCGGCCGCGAGCGGGGCGGGCCCGTGGCGGCCCGCGGCGACCTCTTCGTCGGGCGTCCCTGGGTGATCTGCCGCGACGGGGAGACGACCGCCGACGCCCTCGCCCTCGTCGAGGCGCTCGCGCTGGATCTCGGCGCGGCGATCGTCGAGATGGACCCGGAGGAGCACGACCTCGCCGTCGGCCTCGTCTCGCACGTCCCGCAGGTGGTCTCCTCGCTCCTCGGAGCGCGGCTTCTCGAGGCGCCGCACGCGTCGCTCCGACTCGCCGGCCAGGGCGTCCGCGACGTCACACGGCTGGCCGCGTCGGCTCCGGAGCTCTGGGTGCAGATCCTCGCGGCGAACAGCGCCAACGTGGTCGAGGTCCTCGACGCGCTGCGCGAGGATCTCGCGGACTTCACGGACGCCCTGCGCGGCCTCGAGGCCGTCGGCGCGCGCCGCGTCCTGGCGGAGCACTTCGCCGCGGGAAACGCGGGGGTCGCCCGCTTGCCCGGCAAGCACGGCCAGGACCAGCGTTTCGCGACCCTGATCGTGCTGATCGACGACGTCCCCGGAACGCTGGGTCGGCTCCTGGTCGAGATCGGCGAGGCCGGAGTCAACATGGAAGACGTCCGCCTCGAGCACGCGGAGGGGCGTCGCGTGGGCCTCGCCGAGATCTCGGTGGTGCCCGAGGCGGTCGGCCCGCTGACAGAAGAACTGACCGCACGCGGCTGGAGGATCGCCGGATGAGCACCGAGCAGAACAGGCAGGAGGGCGGCCTGAACAGGATGACGCCCGCCCGCCGCGCCCAGCAGAGCATGCCGGAGGACGGCGGAGCCGCTCCGTCGACGACCCGCGGCACCCGGGCGGACGAGTCCGCCGACTTCGGCGACGCGATCGTCGTCGCCGTCGACGGGCCCGCGGGCAGCGGCAAGTCGAGCGTCTCGCGCGAGGCGGCCCGCCGTCTCGACTTCGAGTTCCTCGACACCGGCGCCGCCTACCGCGCCCTCGCCTGGCACGGGCTCGACGTGGGCCTCGACTTCGAGGACGAGAACGCGATCGTCGATGCCCTCGACGGCTTCGACTACTCCATCGGCACCGATCCCGAGTCGTACTCGGTCTGGGTCGGGCGCACCGAGGTGACGGCCGCGATCCGCGAGCCCCGCGTCACGGGCCGCGTCTCGGCGGTCGCGAAGGTCCCGGAGGTGCGCCGCCGCGTGACCCTGCTCTTCCGCCGCATCATCGGCGAGACCCGCAAGGCGGGCATCATCGTCGAGGGACGCGACATCACCACGGTCGTCGCACCGACCGCGGAGGTCCGGATCCTGCTCACGGCGAGCGAAGAGGCTAGGATGGCCAGGCGTTCGCGCGAGGTCACCACGGAATCCGCGGAAGCGACGGGTCAGGCACTGCGGTCGAGGGATCGCGCCGACTCCCAGGTCGTCGACTTCATGAACGCCGCAGAAGGAGTCACTCTTCTCGACTCCACTCATCTCGACTTCGAGCAGACCGTCGACGCGGTCATCGCCGAGGTCAATACCTCGAGAGCAAGGGCCGGTCATGGCACAGGACACGCACGTCGGTGACGACGAGCTGAACTTCGGAGACGACGACCTCGTCGAGCGCCTCGGCGACCTCGACGAGCAGCTCGTCTCCTCACGCGCGAACGCGCTCCGCAGCGGACTCGAGGACTACGACCTCGACGACGAGGACCTCACCCTCCTGGAGTACTCGGGCGGCGACTCCGACGAGGTGCGCTACCTGCCGGCACTGCCGGTGGTCGCGATCGTCGGTCGGCCGAACGTCGGCAAGTCGGCGCTCGTGAACCGCATCCTCGGCCGCCGCGAGGCCGTCGTCGAGGACACCCCGGGAGTCACGCGCGACCGCGTCTCGTACAAGGCCGAGTGGATCGACCGCTCCTTCACGATCGTCGACACCGGCGGCTGGGAGCCCGACGCCCGCGGTATCGACGCCTCCGTCGCCGCGCAGGCCGAGATCGCGATCGACCTCGCCGACGCCGTGATCTTCGTGGTCGACGCCAACGTCGGTGCGACCGCGACCGACGAGCACGTCGTGAAGCTGCTCCGCAAGACCAAGAAGCCGGTGTTCCTCGCGGCCAACAAGGTCGACGACGCGCGCCAGGAGCCCAACGCCGCCTCGCTGTGGTCGCTCGGGCTCGGCGAGCCCTACCCCGTCTCCGCCGTCCACGGTCGCGGAGTCGCGGACCTGCTCGACACGGTCCTGAAGACCCTGCCGCTCGAGTCGGCCGTCGCCAAGCGCGAGGTCGGCGGGCCGCGCCGCGTCGCGATCCTCGGCCGCCCGAACGTCGGCAAGTCGAGCCTGCTCAACAAGGCCGCGGGGGAGGAGCGGGTCGTCGTCAACGAGCTGGCCGGCACCACCCGCGACCCGGTCGACGAGCAGGTCGAGATCGCAGGCAAGGTGTGGCGCTTCGTCGACACCGCCGGCATCCGCCGCCGCGTGCACCTGCAGCAGGGCGCCGACTTCTACGCGTCCCTCCGCACCTCGACCGCGCTCGAGAAGGCCGAGGTCGCGGTCGTCGTGATCGACGTCTCCGAGCCGATCTCGGAGCAGGACGTGCGCATCATCGACCTCGTCCTCGAGTCGGGTCGCGCCCTGGTCCTCGCCTTCAACAAGTGGGACCTCCTGGACGACGAGCGCCGCCGCTATCTCGAGCGCGAGATCGAGACGGATCTCGCCCACGTCGCGTGGGCGCCCCGCGTCAACATCTCGGCCCGCACCGGCCGTCACCTCGAGAAGCTCGTCCCCGCCCTCGAGCTCGCGCTCGAGTCGTGGGACACGCGCATCCCCACGGGCAAGTTCAACGCGTTCCTCGCCGAGCTCACCGCGGCGCACCCGCACCCGCTGCGCGGCGGCAAGCAGCCCCGCGTGCTGTTCGGCACGCAGGCGTCCTCGCGTCCGCCGACATTCGTGCTGTTCACCACCGGCTTCCTCGACCCCGGCTACCGTCGCTACATCCAGCGCCGCCTGCGCGAGATCTACGGCTTCCAGGGGTCGCCGGTCAACGTCAACATGCGCGTCCGCGAGAAGCGGGCCCGCTAGACCCTCTCCTGACGCGCCTCCGGCCCGCGGGGATCCTCGGATCCTGCGGGCCGGAGGCGTTCGTGCAGGCGCCCGAGGGACTCAGGCGTCAGCGGTGACCGCGGCGTTGAGCGGCCACCAGGGCGGCAGGACCTGGGCGAACGCGTCCAGGTAGAGATCGGGATCGCGAGGAGCGGGCAGGCGCAGCCACTCCTCCATCAGTGCGGCCGATCCGGCCGAGATGTACGCGGCCGCGCCACCGGGGAGGAGGTTCTTCCGGGGAACCGTCACCGCACCGCTCTCGATCGCGTCGGAGACCGATCGGCGGAATTGAGCGGCCAGCATGACGCGCAGACCCGAGTCTCCTCCGACGTCGTCGAAGGCGCCGAGGTACACGGCGCGGTGCCGCTCGAGATGCTGCAGGATCCGCACGGTCGCCTCGCGGTTCGACGCGCCCGCCCGATCGCTCTCGCCCAGCTGCGTCAGGTAGTCGGCCCGGATGAGGTCGAGATCGGTCAGGAGAGCAGCGCTGAGCAGCTCCGCGGCGGATGCGGCGTGCGCGTAGAAGGTCGAGCGGTTCACCCCGGCGCGGTCGGTGATGTCCGAGACCGTCAGGCTCGACACCGTGCGCTCGGCGGCGAGCTCGATGATCGCCCTGTGCAGCGACTCCTGTGATCGCCTCTGCCGCGCGTCCATGCCGCCTCCCGTGCTGCTCGCCTCACCGCCGGTGGTTCCGGATGCAGGTGCTCAGCGATTCTACGCAGGCGCGGGCCGGGCTCGTTTTCACTTCCGGCGCTGCGACCCGCTAAGATAGTCGAGTTGCCCGGGCCACGAACCCGGACTGCCACGGGCTGTGGCGCAGCTTGGTAGCGCACTTGACTGGGGGTCAAGGGGTCGCAGGTTCAAATCCTGTCAGCCCGACAGCAAGCCCTGATGAGAAGCCGTTCTCATCAGGGCTTCTTTCTTGTGGCCGTGAGTTCGTGTGCCTCTCGGGGCGCCTGCTCAGAAGCCCCTCGGAACGCGCCTGAAGTGTGCTGTCGCAGTGCGCCCGGACCGAGCCGGCACCGCCCGCTGGTTCTGCGCTGGTTCCACCGGCGGAGGGAGGTCGTCCGACGGCCCTGCGACAGTGCCGCTGGTGAGGCGTCATCGGAGAAGGCGTCGGCCTGCGGCGGCATCGGTGAGGTGTCGGGTACCGGGGTGCAGGCAGCCGCGAGCGGACTCGAGTGATCGCGGCCTCGTGGGGCTTCGAACGAGTCGAGACGATCCACTGGACCAATAGGACCTGCAGCAGTGTCGTGGTGACCCGCCCACTCGATGCGGAGCCCCCATGACCGACGACAAGTCGGACCACAGGGGAGACGCCGCCCGTGACGACGTCACCAGGACCGGCGTCGACTCGACCTCGGAGAAGCGCGTGTCCCCGGACGAGGTCCCCGGCGAGCAGCGGCGACCCTGATCGAGTCCTGGTTCCCATGCCTCGAGCATGTGCTCGACTGCGCTACCCGCACGAGCAGACGCAGACCGAGGTCGCCGCGGTGAGGAACGGACTGCGTGTGTCGTGACCCGCCGGCCCTGGACCGCGGCCCGCATCGAGAGCGCATCCGGCATTGTCGACCGTCGTTGTGTCCTCGTCTCGAGTCCGGTTCCGGGCCTCCGGAGATCGCCGGTCCGAGGGCGAGGGACCGAACCCGCCGGTGAGGATGCCGTCGATCGCGTCCTGAGCCCTGCCGCTCGGGGACCCCCGGTCAGAATCCGTTCATCAGCCATCCGTCGCTCCTATCACTCACGTCTGCGAAGCGATCCTAGTTAGGTAACCCTTACTTAGGTAAGGCTTGCTTTACTTAGGATGCCCTGGGTAGGGTGCCGGTGTGAGCGTGGGCGCGAGGCGTTCGGGCAGTGGACTTCGGAGAGTGAGGCACGGATGCGTGTGGTGATGTTCGGCTACCAGACATGGGGCCATCGCACGCTGCGCGCGCTGCTGGATTCCCGGCACAGCGTGGTGGGGGTGGTGACTCACCCTACGAGCGCGCACGTGTACGAGAAGATCTGGGCGGACTCCGTCGAGGACCTGGCGCGCGACAACGACATCGCGGTGCACATCGCCCGCCGCCCTGATGCGGCGATGGTCGCACAGCTCGCCGACTGGGCGCCGGAGATCATCGTCGCCAACAACTGGCGCACCTGGTTGCCGCCCGAGGTGTTCGACCTCCCCCTTCACGGCACGCTCAACCTGCACGACTCGCTGCTGCCCGAGTTCACCGGCTTCTCGCCCGTGCCGTGGGCGCTGATCAGCGGTGCGTCACAGGTCGGGCTGACCGCGCACCGGATGGACAGTGAACTCGACACCGGCGACATCGCCGTGCAGCGCGCGGTGCCGGTCGCGCCGCGTTCCACCGGTACCGAGCTGGTCAACGCGACGATCGACCTCATCCCGGAGGTGCTGCTGGACGCGTTGGCGCAGATCGAGGCGCGCACGATCCAGTGGCAGCCGCAGGACCTCGATCGACGGTCGTTCTTCCACAAGCGCACGGAGTTCGACAGCCTCGTCGACTGGTCCTGGCCTGCGGAGGACATCGACCGTCTCGTCCGGGCCATGTCGGATCCGTACCCCAGTGCCCACTCCTACTGCCGAGGCGTCCGGATTGAGATCACGGCTGCACACGTCTCCACCTCCCGATACGGAGGCACTCCTGGCCGCATCTTCATCAAAGAAGAGGACGGGATGGCCATCGTGGCCGGCGGCGACGCCCATCGCGGCGGCCGGCGCGCTCTGGTCATCGACCGGATCCGCACGCCCGACGGTGTCGAACACCTGGCTGCCGACTACTTCCCGCGCGGCGGCGGATACCTGAGCAGGGAGCCGTGACCGAGCTCGCCGTCCGCTCCGGGAAAGACATCGTCAGACGCACCATCCGACGGAACCGGGGCGATGTCGCGGTCGGCACTGTCCTGATCTGCTTCTACCAGCTGGCGGAGACCTCGGTCGCCGTCGTCATCGGCCTCCTCATCGACCGAGGAGTCGCTCCCGGACGCGTGTCAGGCATCATCGGCGCGGTCGCCGCGCTGGCTCTGGTCTTCCTGATCATCACCGTCTGCTACCAGGCCGGCATGCGACGGCTCAATGGCGCGCTGCAGAAGGAGGCCCACCAGCTGCGCATGGAGGTCTCCGAGAAGGCCCTGTCACCGCAAGGGATGCGGACCGCCCTTCCTCGTGGGGAGCTCCTCACCGTCTCCAGCACCGACGCGGAACAAGCAGCCTGGTTCCTCGACCTGTTCCCCCGGGCGATCGCGGCGCTCGCCGCGATCACTGCCACCGCAGTCGCGCTCATCCTCGTCGACCTCACGCTCGGCGTCGTCATCCTCGTCACCACGCCCGTGTTCTTCGTGCTCGCGCGCTCGGCGGCCCCGTTCATCACCGCCCGCACGGTCCGTCAGCAGTCGCGGGTCGCTCAGGCGACCGCGCTCGCCGGCGATCTGATCTCAGGTCTTCGCTCGATCAAGGGCATCGGCGGTGAAGCCGCTGCGTTCCGACGCTACCGTTCAGCCAGCCGCCTGGCGCTCTCGGCCGCACTGTCGACGAACAGGTCGATGGCTGTTCAGCGCGGCTCGACCGTGACCATGAGCGGACTGGCCGCCGCCGCGATCGCATCGACGGCCGGTTGGTACGCGCTGACGGGCCGTATCACGGCCGGCGAACTCGTCGCCGTCGTCGGACTCGCCCAGTTCATCATCGAGCCACTGACCACACTGTCAGCGCTGCCCGCGACCGCGGCGACAGCACAGGGGTCGGCAGAGCGCGTGGCCGAGGTCCTCACCGCCGCGGCCCTGCTTCCGGGAGGTCCGGCATCCGTCGCAGGACCGCCGAGCCTCCGACTGGACGCCGTGCATCACGGCCCTCTTGCCGGGCTCGATCTCGAAGCGCACTCGGCTGAGATCACGGCGGTCTACGCTCACGACTCCGCCGAAGGCGCAGCCTTGGCAGCGATCCTAGGTGGGCGCGCAGCCCCCGACTCGTACCGGGGGATCGTGACGATCTGCGGTATCGAGCCGAGCAGAGCAGCTCCGGACGCCCTCCGCCACCACCACACCGCCGAGCCGCATAAGACGGATCTCTTCAGCGGCAGCATCCGCAGCAACATCACGGCCGACGCCGAGAAGGTCGACGAGAGGCAGTTGACCGAGGCACTTCGTGCATCCGCAGCCGATCAGGTAGTGGCTCTGTTCGCGGACGGTCTCGGTCATCGGATCACGGATCGTGGGCGCAACCTTTCCGGCGGACAACGTCAACGCCTGGCTCTCGCGCGCGCCCTGTACTCCGACGCACCCGTACTGGTTCTCCACGAGCCCTCCACCGCTGTCGACTCCGTCACTGAGCAGCGGATCGCCGACGGAATACGCGAACTCCGCGACACCGAGGACCCGGCCCGTCACGTCACCGTGGTGATCACCGGGTCCCCAGCTCTGCTGGCGATGGCCGACCGGGTCATCGTGCTCAGGAACGGACGCGCCGCCACGACCGGCAGACACCAGGACCTCCTCGAGCGTGACCCGCAGTACGCCGCGGCGGTGATGAGATGAGCGCCTCCATCTCCCAATCGCTTCCCGTCGCGGGGCATCAGGACTCACTGCGTTGGCTCGCAGCACGAACCAGGAAGCACCCGGTACTCGTGGCGGCGTCCGTCGCGACGGGGGTTCTCGCCGCAGTCGCGACGGTGATTCCCGTCTATGCCATGGGGTGGCTCGTGGATGCCGCGGTCGAGGGGCGATCAGCGTCGAGCGTTGCAGGCCTCGCGGTACTCCTCGCCGCCGCAGCCATCGTCGCCGGATCTCTCACCGGTTCGAGCAGCGCCGTGATCGGCCGGCTCGGCGAGACCATCGTGGCGACGCTGCGCGAGAGCGCCCTGCGTCGCGTGCTCGAGCGTCCCGCGCAGTCCGTCGAGCGGGCAGGCCGGGGAGACGTGCTCTCCCGTCTCGGTGACGACATCACCCGGATCACCCGCGCCAGCTCGGAGGTGGTCCCCGCCGTGCTGAACGCAGGGCTCCTGATCGGCGTGGCCGTGACGTCGTTGTTCGGAGTCGACTACCGGCTGGGAACGGCCGGCCTGCTGACGCTTCCTCTGTACGCGTGGGCACTGCGGTGGTACGTGCCGCGCAGCGCTCCCGTGTACGCGCAGGAGCGGGCCGCCGCTGGAGCTCGCACCGAAACGCTCGCGTCCAGCCTGTACGGAATCGAGACGGTGCACGCCTACCGGATGCAGTCGGCGAGGATCGACGACATCCGTGACCGGTCGGAGGTCACGAAGACTCTCTCGATCTCGGTGTTCCGGTTGCTCATGGGCTTCGTCGGACGCGAGAACTTCGCCGAGTTCTGCGGGATGGCCGTGCTGTTCGTGACCGGTTTCGTGCTGTACGCCCATGAAGCCGTGAGCCTCGGTGCGGTCACCACCGCGGTACTGCTGTTCCATCGCCTGTTCAACCCGCTGGGCACGGTGCTGTTCCTGTTCGATCAGATGCAGTCCGCAGGAGCATCGCTGAACCGACTGGTCGGAGTCGTGAACATGCCGGTCGCCTTCCACCAGCCCATCGCTTCGCCCGCTGAGAACACTCTGACCGTCGACCGCGTGCGGTTCGCTCATGAGCCCGGCGTGAACGTGCTGCACGGTGTCTCCTTCACCATTCCAGCGGGGACCAGACTGGCGTTGGTCGGGGACTCGGGTGCGGGGAAGACCACCGCGGCGCTCGTCGCCGCCGGCGCTCTCGAGCCGGACGCGGGTTGTGTCCGACTGGGCGGCATCAGGCTCACCGATATCGGCACCGAGGCGCTGCGCTCGAGGATCGCCGTCGTCAGCCAAGACGTGCACGTGGTGTCCGGGCCCCTCATCGAGGATCTTCGTCTCGCGGACGCCGATGCCAGCGAGGACGCGGTCTGGGATGCGCTCGAGCAGGTCGATGCAGGTGGTTGGGTCCGAGCCCTGCCCGCAGGGGTGCACACCAGAGTCGGGGGGCACGACCATCGGCTGACGGCGGCGCAGCAGCAGCAGATCGCGTTGGCCAGAGTGGTGCTGATGGACCCCGCCGTCGCGATTCTCGATGAAGCGACAGCTGAGGCGGGCAGCTCCGGCGCCGCCGCTCTCGAGCGGTCCGCGCATGCGGCGACCGAGGGTCGCACGACGCTGATCGTCGCGCATCGGTTGACCCAGGCTCGAGCTGCCGACGTGGTCGCGGTGATGGAGTCCGGGCGGATCGTGGAGATCGGCCCCCATGACGCCTTGCTCGCCGCAGGAGGCGCCTATGCGCGCCAGTGGAGTGCGTGGCGAGGAGTCGGCGGACCGTCCGACACGACAACGGATCGTCCCCCGTGACGTCCGATCGCGGAACCCCGGCAGGCGCGCGTCGACGACGGGCGCGGCGGCCGGCAGACGCCGAGAACCAACACACGACAGTGGATTCAGGAAGCGGAAGTAGTCATCACATGAAGACAGGAACGACAACGAGCAAGCGCATTCTCACGGTGCTGTGCGTGGGGGTGATCGCATTCGCGCAGACGGCCTGCTCGACGGGCACCGCGTCGGAGGCTGCAAGCTCCTCCGCCGGCAGTGCACCGTTCAGCTACACCGATGCGCGCGGTGAGACCGTCGATCTCGACGCGACTCCGACGAACATCGTGATGAGTGAGCAGGCCGCTGCGGCTCTCATCCCGTACGGGATCCGTCCCGTCGGCATCTGGGGATCGAGTGCACCCGAGGACAGTGGTGTCTTGGCGGGGGTCGATGTCAGCGGTGTGGAGAGCCTCGGAGTCGCCTATGGCGACGTCGACGTCGACAAACTCGCCTCGTTGGAACCGGACCTGGTGATCACCGGGTGGTACGCGGGCGACTATCTCGGTGGGTTGGGAGCGGTCGATGCGGAGGTCTCGACGCAGATCACCGACATCGCACCGATGATCACCGTCTCCGCGCAGAAGAGCGCATCAGCCTCCCTCGACGACTGGCGCGACCTCGCGCAGGAGCTCGGGGCGGAGGTCGATTCGGGGACCATCGCGGCGGAGAAGGCCGCCTACGACGAGGCCGTCACCGACTTCAGGGAAGCGACCTCGGAGCGTCCCGGTGTCACCGCGTACGCGGTAGCGCCGTCGACCCTGTTCTATGTCGCCATACCCGACGAGTTCGCCGAGCTCCTCGACTACTCCGACTGGGGCCTGGACGTTCTCTCCTCCACGGTCGCGCGAGATGACACTTCTGGCTCGTTCAGCCCGGTGAGTTGGGAGAACGCCGGCGATTACCCGTCCGATCTGCTGCTCTACGACACGCGAGCGTGGACGACGCCCCTTGCTCAGGTCACGGCGGATCACCCGACGGTCGGCACCTTGAACACGGTCGCCGAAGGTCGTGTCGCGGACTGGACGACGGATGCCACGTTCAACTACGCGAGCTACACCGCGCAGATCGAGCGCGTCACCGCCGCCATCGAGAAGCTGCCGGCGAACGGATAGTGGGAACATCGCCTCACGGGCGACGTCGGAATCGAGGAGCGTCGTGACCCTGACCGATCCGGGCCCGTCGGTGCCGGATCGGTCAGGTCGCGCTCCGGCGGCGCCGCGACACGCTCACCGTGTCGCGGCGTCCGCGATCGACGTCCTGCTGCCCATCGTGCTCTCCGCGATGATCGTCGTGCTGCTCATCTCGGTGCCGGACGAGCGTGGCTTCTGGCAGACGGACCGGTTCGCGGTCTCGGTCGTCGGCGCCGTCGTGATCGGTACGCTGATCATCGTCAATGCGAGGAGACGGCGTTCCGGGCAGAGCTTCGGGATGGCGGCGATCGGGCTCCTGGAGGTGCCCGGACACGGGGTGCGGTCCGAGGCGGAGCTCCGGCGCGCCAAGATCGATGTGAGCACGCTCCTCGCCCGTCGCCGTCACCCCTGGCGGACCATCTCGGTCCTCGCCGTGCTGGTCATCGGCATCGCGCTGATCGCGATCGCGGTGGGCGTCAGGAACGTCACACTCCCGGAAGTGGCGAACGCACTGCTGTCCGCCTCGCCCCGGACCTACAACGACGTCGTGATCCACGAGCGAGCCCCCCGTGCCGTGATCGCCGTCGTCGCAGGCCTGGCGCTGGGCATCGCAGGCGCTGTCATCCAGGGGCAGACACGCAATCCACTGGCCGACCCCGACCTGATGGGCATCACACGCGGAGCGACATGTGCGACGGTCCTCGCCGTCTCGCTGGGTCTGACGACGCCTGCCGCATACACGGGGTTCGCGCTCATCGGCGCGCTGATCGTCACCGCGCTCGTGATCGTCCTCGCCGAGACGATCGGGACGACCCTCGTCGGTCTGCCACTCATCGGGGCCGCGATGTCGTCCATGCTCGGAAGCGCCACCGCCATGGTGCTGCTGCACGACCAGACGGTCCAGCAGTCGTTTCGACAGTGGATGATCGGCGGAGTCTCGGACCGCCCCCTCGAGACGTACGCGATCCCCCTGGCAGCGATCGGTGCCGGGCTGGTCATGGCGTGGCTGGGCGCCCCCGCGCTGAACGCGTTGAGCCTCGGCGCCGACGTCGCGACCTCACTGGGCAGCAATGTGCGACTCGCACGCGTCGGCGGGCTGCTCGCGGTCGGCGTCCTCGCCGGCGCGGCAACAGCGATCTGCGGTCCGATCGCGTTCCTCGGACTCATCGCACCGCACACCGCCCGTCTCCTGGTCGGCGTCGACTACCGTGTGCTGCTGCCGGCTTCCGCGCTCCTCGGAGCCGTCGCCCTGTTGTTCGCCGATGTCCTCGGCCGCGTCGTCGCTCGCCCCACCGAGGTCCCGGCCGGTGTCGTCTTCATGGTGGCCGGCGCGCCGCTGTTCATCGTGCTGGCTCGTGGGAAGTCGGCCGGGCGATGAGCGCCGGAATCCTGGTCGTGCGTGCCGGCGTCGTCTCCCTGCGACTGCGCACCGGACCGATGATCGTCTTCGCTGCACTCGTCATCCTCGCCGTCGTCCTCTTCGGGGTGTCGATCAGCGCCGGGAGCACGTGGGTGTCTCCGCTGAAGATCATCGAGGCCCTCGGTGGCGGAGGCAGCCGGGCGGTCCAGTACCAGGTGTTCACCCTGAGGCTGCCGCGCGCGGTGATCGGCGCGGGCGCCGGTGCAGCGCTCGCGATCTCGGGAGCTCTCCTGCAATCAGCGGTCCGCAACCCGGTGGCGAGCCCGGACGTCCTCGGCATCACCAGCGGTGCCAGTGTGGGGGCCGCGAGCGTCCACATCCTCGGCTGGCGTGTCTTCGACGCACCGCTGACGACCTCGTTGCCGCTGGCCGCGCTGCTCGGTGGATCGATCGCGGCCGCGCTCGTGTTCGCGATCTCGCGGGGCTCCGCCGGCGGCATCCGACTGATCCTCGTCGGTATCGGCATCAACGCCGCCCTGGTGGGGATCCTCCAAGGGCTCCTGTTCATCGGTGGCACGTTCGATGTCATGCAGGCGCAGTTGTGGCTCACCGGCGATCTGTCCTCCGACCCTCACCGCATCCTTCCGCTCGTGACCGCCCTCGCAGTCACTGCCTGCGCAGCTCTAGCGATGTCTCGTTCGGTCACAGCGATGCAACTGGGCGATGACGTGGCGCACGGTGTCGGCGTCGCGGTCGGCCGCACGTTCGCCGCAATGCTCGTCACCTCGGTCATCGCCGCGTCCGTCGCCGTCAGCGCAGCAGGACCGCTCGGATTCGTCGCTCTCGCCTCGCCCCAGCTCACCCGCTTCCTCATCCGTGATACCCGTCCGCCGCTCGGTTGCTCAGCAGCGTGCGGCGCCGTCCTGGTTCTGGCCGCCGATCTGGCGGCACGCACCCTGTTCTCGAGCACGGTCTCGGTCGGGCTCCTCACCGCCATCGTGGGCGGACCGATCCTGATAGCCCTGATGGTGAGACAAGTGAGGAGCCCCGCATGAGAGACCCGAACGCTTCGAACATCGAGACCGCGGGTCTTCGGGTGGGGTTCGCCGGACGCGAAGTCCTGAACGGGATCGATCTGGTGCTCCGCCCGGCAGCGGTGACAGCGATCATCGGCCCCAACGGCAGCGGGAAATCGACTCTTCTCCGCACACTGTCCCGCTTGCTGAGCCCCACCGCGGGTGCCGTCACCCTGGACGGGGTGCCGATCACCGAGATGAGGATGCGCGAGCTGGCGACCAGGATGGCGTCCCTGCCTCAGGGCCCTACCGCTCCCGACGGGATGACCGTCCGAGAACTCGTCTCCCGCGGACGCCACCCCCACCAATCACTCTTCAGACAGTGGAGTGCCGACGATGAGAGCACAGTGATCGCCGCACTGGAGCTCACCGGGCTGGACGACCTGGCCGACCGCGAGGTCGAGACGCTCTCGGGCGGACAACGGCAGCGGGCGTGGATCGCGCTCAGCCTGGCGCAGGACACCGACGTCCTCCTCCTCGATGAACCCACGACCTACCTGGACATCGCTCACTCCATCGACGTCCTCGATCTCATCGATCACCTCAGCGCCGACCTCGGTCGAACCGTCGTCATGGTCATCCACGACCTGAATCTCGCAGCCCGTTACGCCGACGAACTCGTCGTGGTCCACGAAGGGAGTGTCGCCGCCCAGGGACCACCCGGCGAGGTGATCACCGAGCACCTCCTCGCCGCCGTCTTCGGCCTGAGGGCGCAGGTCATCCCTGATCCCGTGTCCGGGTGTCCGCTCATCCTCCCCCTCGGACGGCGTCGTTCTCCGATCCCGCCCCACTCGTATCCGTCACAGTCAGGAGACCCGCATGTCCACGAACCCCTTCGATGACGAGACCGGCAAGTTCTTCGTTCTCGTCAACACCGAGGAGCAGCACTCGCTCTGGCCCGCCTTCGCTCCCGTCCCGCAAGGGTGGACCGTCGTCCACGGCGGTGAGAACGGCGATGACCGCACCGCCTGCCTGGCCTACGTCGACGCGCACTGGACCGACCTCAGACCCAGGAGTCTCCGCGACGCGAAGGCGACCGCGACCTGATGACCGCTGGCGGCGGAATCGAAGCGCGAGCGACCCGTGAGGGGGAGTTCTGCCCGGCGCCATTCGTTCCGCCGACGCAGCTGGCGACGGTCCCGCTCTCCGGCGCGATGCCGAGGAAGGTGCCGTCATCGGACACGCGGGCGGCGTCAGTCCCCACTGCCTGCGTGCGCATGCTCGCCCCAGACAGAACTCCCCTATCCGCCAGGGACCGTTCGTCGGGAGGTGGACGGGACGCGGATGCAGCCCGTCGGTGATATGACGCCCACCGAGGGGACGGACGACAGCGTCCCGCCTCCAGTCGGCGATCCGAGTCGAACTTGCCGGCCAGGACGTGGGGCGAGACTACGCCGCACTGGCAGAGGTGCTGCCGGGACCGAACCGGGACCACGACCATGCAGTGCTTGCACGCCATGACGGGAGCAGAGCGACGGCCGGGAGCGGGGTGCGAGCGCTGACGGCGCTCTGCGGGGTGCTCCCGGCCGACGTTCCGCGCGCGCTCTACTCGGCGGAGACCCGGATGAGGATCTTGCCGGTGGTGCCCGCCTCGACGGCGTCGTGGGCGGCGGCGGTCTCCTCGAGCGGGAACCACGTGAGGGGGAGTCCCGCGGCGTCGCCCACCGGGAGAGCTCCGTCGCGGAGGGCCGCGGTGATGTCCTCAGCGGCCGCCTGCAGGGGCTCCGGACCGACGGTGTAGAGCAGAAGGCCCTGCCAGCGGGCGTTCTTGGCGAAGCTGGGGACGATCGGGATCGTGAACTCGTCGCCGTTGTTGTTCGCGTAGTAGCCGATGCTGCCGTGGTTGGCGAGCACCTCCACGTCGAGCGCGGCGTTCTGCGCGGGAGCGACCTCGGCGATGTGCTGCACGCCGTCGGGAGCCAGCTCGCGGATGCGGTCGGCGAGCGCGTCGTCGGGGTACTGCAGCACGTGCTGCGCGCCGGCGGCGGAGGCGAGCTCGGCCTTCGCGTCGCTGCTCACCGTGGCGATGACGGTGGCTCCGGCCCAGACGGCGAGCTGGATCGCGGCGTGGCCGACCGCTCCCGCGCCGCCCTGGACGAGGACGGTGCGGCCGGCGAGAGCGCCGGGGGAGAGGCGGGTCGGGCCTTGCTCGTGGACGGTGAGGGCGCGGTGCGCGGTCATCGCCGGGACGCCGAGGCTGGCGGCGATGTCGAAGCCGATGCCCTCCGGCAGGCGGACGACGCGCTCGGCGGGGAGGACGGTGTACTCCTGCGCGCTGCCGGTGGGGCGCTGGTGGGCGGCGAGGAAGAACCACACGCGGTCGCCCTCGGCGAGGCCGCTCACGCCTGCGCCGACGGCGTCGACGACGCCTGCGCCGTCCTGGTTCGGGACGACCTCGTCGAAGGCGAGGTCGCCCTGGGCGCGGGCCTTCCAGTCGGTGGGGTTCACTCCGGAGGCGACGACGCGGACTCGGACCTCGCCCTCCCCGGGCGCAGCGGGCTCGCGGTCGACGAGGGACAGGACGGAGGAGGCGCCGGTGGCGCTGTAGACGATGGCTCTCATACGGGGTGCAAGGGACTCGCCGGGCTCGGCATTCCCGACGGCTCCGGGGCCTGCGCGATCGGGTGCTCCCGGATTAGCCTTCCGCCATGAGCAGGATCTTCCGCACCGCCGTCGCCGACGTCCATCCGCACTACGTGGCCAAGGTGGAGAAGAAGGGGCGGAGCGTCGAGGAGCTGCACGAGGTGATCCGCTGGCTCACCGGATTCGACGAGGCCGAGCTGCAGCGGCATCTGGCCGAGCGCACGACATTCGAGGACTTCTTCGCGGCCGCGCGCCTCCACCCGAACGCCCCGCTGATCACGGGGGTGATCTGCGGGATCCGGGTGGAGGACGTCGAGGACCCGCTGATGCAGAGGATCCGCTACCTCGACAAGCTCGTGGACGAGCTCGCCAGGGGGAAGGCGATGGAGAAGGTGCTCCGCCCGACCCCGGTGCCCGCGTCCTGAGGCCTACTCCGCGATCTTCGCGCGGCTGCGCGAGTAGGCGAAGTAGATGGCGAAGCCGATCGCGAGCCACACCAGGAAGCGCAGCCACGTCTCGATCGAGAGGTTGAGCATCAGGTAGGTGCAGATCAGCGCCGAGAGGCCGGGCAGCCAGGGGTTGAGCGGCACGCGGAACCCGCGCTTCAGATCCGGCCGCGTGCGCCGCAGCACGATGACCCCGACCGAGACGAGGACGAACGCCGACAGCGTGCCGATGTTCACCATCTCCTCGAGGACGCCGATCGGCGTCAGCCCGGCGAGCAGGGCGACGACGACGGTGACGACGAGCGAGGTGACCCAGGGGGTGCGCAGGCGCGGGTGCACCGTCGCGAGGCGCTGGGGCAGCAGGCCGTCGCGCGACATCGCGAAGATGATCCGCGTCGCGCCGATCAGCAGGGTGAGCACGACGGTGGTGAGCCCGGCGACGGCGCCGGCCGAGATGACCGTCGCCATCCAGGTCTGGCCGTGGTACGCGAAGGCGTTGGCGAGTGCGGCGGAGGGGTCGAGCTCGCGGTAGGGGACCATCCCCGTCACGACGAGGGCGACCGCGCAGTAGAGGACGGTGCAGATCGCGAGCGAGGCGATGATGCCGATGGGCATGTCGCGCTGCGGGTTCTTCGTCTCCTCCGCGGTCGTCGCGACGACGTCGAAGCCGATGTATGCGAAGAAGACGAGGGAGGCGCCGGCGATGATGCCGCCGACTCCGAACGTGGCGGGCTCGATGCCGGAGAGGAACTGCAGGAGCGGCTGGGTGAGGCCCGAGGCCGACTCCGTGGGGGCGGCCGGCGGGATGAACGGCGAGTAGTTGGCGGCGTCGATGAACTGGATGCCCGCGATGATGACGAACAGGACGATGAAGAGCTTGACCGCGACGAGCACCAGGTTGACGCGGAGGGACTCCTTGATGCCGAACGTCATGAGCCCGCCGAGCACGAGCACCAGGAGGATCGCGGGCACGTCGACGACTCCGCCGTACGAGATCGCCGGGGGCAGGACGATTCCGAGCTGCGCCAGGAAGGAGCCGAGGTAGGCGCTCCAGCCCTGGGCGACCACGCTCGCCCCGAGGAACAACTCGAGGATCAGGTCCCAGCCGATGATCCAGGCGAAGAGCTCGCCGAGGGACGCGTAGGAGAACGTGTAGGCGGAGCCGGACACCGGCACGGTCGAGGCGAACTCGGCGTAGCACATGGCGGCGAGGGCGCAGGCGAAGGCGGCGACGACGAAGCTCAGAACGATCGCGGGGCCGGCGATGTCGTGCGCAGCGCGCCCGGTGAGGGTGAAGATGCCGGCGCCGATCACCACGCCGACGCCGAAGACGGTGAGGTCGAGAGCCGACAGCGACTTCTTGAGGCGGAACTCGGGCTCGTCGGTGTCGGAGATCGACTGCTCGACGGATTTGGTGCGGAGGAGGCTCACGGTGGTTCTCTCTGGTGGGGCGGGAGGCGCGGAGGCCACCCTGGAGGATAGTCCCGCGTCTCGCTCCGCCGCACCCGAGCGGCCGGGAGGCGAGGACGACGGCGGTGCGCCCTCCGCACTCGCACGCCTCGATCAGCCGAGCTCGTCCGGCGCTCCTGGTGGGGGCGGCGTCCTCCGGCGTCGGATCGCCAGGACCACCGCTGCGACGAGCGCGGCGACCACGAGCCACGGCAGCAGGAATCCGATCCCGATGAGCGCGGCGTTGCCGGCCGCGACGAGCCCGCTCCAGCCCGTGGCGAGGCCGTCGAGGAAGCCTGCCGGATCCGCGGACGTCACGGCCTCCTCGGGGAGGACGGTGACGGTCAGGGAGGCGAGGGCCACCCGGTTCTCGAGAGCGGTGAGCTGCTGCTCAATCGACTCCAGCTCGCCCTGCCGCTCGGTGAGCGCGGATTCGGCCGCCAGGAGATCGGCGAGGCTGCCCGCCTGGGCGATGAGCTGGGTGAGGCGGTCGACCGAGGCGCTCGCCGCCTCCGAGCGGGCGCGCAGATCGACGGCCTCGAGCGTGACGTCCTGCTGGTCGAGGGTCGACGCCGTGACGGTGCCCAGCGAGTCGAGGGAGTCGCGCGCTTCGGCGAGGCGGTCGGAGGGGACGCGGATCGTGATCGAGCCGGCGCCGTCGGGCAGCGGCTGCGGGTAGGGGAGGCCGACGGATCCGTCCTCCACCGCCGAGGCCTCCGCATCGGTCGCCCCCTGAACGACCTGGTCGGACGTGCTCGAGCGCTCGACGTACCCTCCGAGCGCCGAGGCGCCGGCGGAGAGCGTGCGGATCGCCTCGTCGACGGAACCCGTTCGCAGGGTGGCTGCGGCGGTCGACACGATCTCGCGCGTGGTCGCCTCCACGGCGCCGTCAGCGGGAGGGCCGTCCGCTCTGCCCGGGACGAAGGGAGCCGACTGCTCGCTCCCTCCGGTAGCGGGATCGACGCCGGCGCCGCCCGAGCCGACCTCGCCGCCCCCGGCGGGTTCCGGAGCGACCGCGGCGGAGTCGGAGGCGCCGGTGGTGATGCCGTTCACGCTGACGAGGGGGCCGACCACCACGGCGAGCGCCAGAAGGCCCGCGGCGACTCCGCTGATGGCGACCGCCCTGCGGCGGCGGAGTGCGCGAGCCTGCCGTTGCACGGCGAGGGCGCGGAACAGCCGGGTCTCGATCGCGGAGACGCGCTCGTCGTCGAGGGGCGGCAGGAGGACGGGGGACTCGGTCATGGCTGCTCTGCTCCTCGGAAATCGTCGACCACGAGGCGGAGGCGGCGGCGGACCCTCGACAGGCGGTTGCGGACGGTGGCGTGGGTGACTCCCAGCTCACGGGCCGCCTCCTCGTAGCCGCGGCCCTCGGTGGCGCAGAGGCGGAAGACGGCGCGGTCGAGCTCGGAGAGCCCCTCCGTCTCGCGCAGGACCGCCTCGGTCAGGGCTGCGGTGAGGATCTGCTGCTCGAGGTCGTGCGGAGAGGCGACCTCCTCGTCGGTCTCGACGGTGCGCTCGCGCTCGCGACGGAGAGCCCTGGCGCGGTTCGCCGCCTGGAAGCGGCAGATGGTGACGAGCCAGGGGAGGAGCGAGTCGCTCGCCAGCTCGAGGCCCTCGAGCTTGCTCCAGGCGAGGACGAACGTCTCCTGCACGACCTCCTCGGCGTTGCCGGGGTCGCGCAGGATGCCGTGGGCGATCCAGTAGACCGGCCGGACGTACGCCCGATAGAGCGTGCGGAACGCGGCCTCACTGCCGGCCGCCGCTCGGCGGACGAGCTCGGCGTCGGTCGTCTCGTCGGTGATCATCGCGCCTCCCCTCGTCCGCTCTCACTGTGACAGTGTCGGCAGGAGGCGGATCGTCTCGGTTCCGCGTCGATCCTGTCGCCGGGACGGGACCGGGCGTCCGGCTCAGGCGGGAACGACCATCCGAGCTCGAGCTTCCTCTCGATCATCCGACTCCCTCTCTCCGTGCTCCCGATGGGGCGACGGAGCTGCGGATGAGGGAACGGTGCAGCGCGGACGGGCGGGTGCACCAGCGCCCAGAGGCAGAGAGCCGCGCGGTGGTCCCGGCTCGCTCCAGCCGTGCTCCTCCACAGAAGCGCAGGTGCGGTGAGTCTCCACCGGACGGTCCGCGGCGCACCCGCGCGCGTCACGCGCCGAGGACGCTGTCCGCCATGCCTCCTCTCGATCGCACCTCCGACCGTTCCCGTCCCTCCGACCCCGACCTGCTGCGCGAGGTGGAGATCGTCCGCGCGAAAGGCTTCGCCGACCTGCTCTCCGTCGTCCCGTCCCTCCTGGGCGTCCTCCCCCGCGAGTCCCTGGTGGTCGTGCCGTTCCTCGGGCGCCGCACCGTCGGCGGCTTCCGCCTGCCGCTCGCTGCGCGGCTGCGTCCCTCGCACATCGACGCGCTGACCGAGGGCGCGGTCGCCTCCCTGGCGGCGGTACCCGAGGCGGACGGGGTCCTCGCCGTCGTCTACACCGATCGGAGCTACGACGCGGAGGTGGGCATCCCGCTCCCGCAACTGGGCCGGGCCCTCGTCGAGCGCCTCGAGCGCACCGGCTACGGGATCGTAGGGGTGGCGTGCGTGGCGTCCGACGGCTGGGGTCGGTACACGATCCCCTCGGAGCGGCGCACGGCGCGTCCTCTCGCCGGGATCGAGGACAGCGAGTCCGGTCTCTTCTCGCGAGCGGTGACGGAGGAGCCGCTGGACGTGTCGGCGCTCGCCGAGCTCCCGGTGGTCGAGGAGGACGACCGACGCGTCGTCGAGGCGGTGCTCGCGACGCCGCCGGGCGGGATGCTCGAGGACCCGACCGCGATCGTCGAGCGATGGCTGCGGGGGCCGTCGGTCGCGCGGAGGGAGGGGCGGGTCCTTCAGCTCCTGCAGTCACCGCCGATGCGCGACCAGCTGACGCTGCAGATCGCGCTCGGCCCGCACCGTGCGCGGTCGTCGTTCCTCCGCATGGTCCGTCTGCAGGCGGAGCAGGAGTTCACCGGCGAGACGATGGACGAGATCATCGCGAGGGAGGCGGCGATCGGACGCACCGATGAACGGGACATCGCCGACGCGGAGCTGCTGATGGGAGAGGGGCCCGGGCCGGATCGCGGGAGACTCGAGCGGGCGACGACCGCGCTGGCGAGGACCGCCGCGCTCGCTCCTCCGGAGGCGAGAGCCCCGGTGCTGACCGTGCTGGCCTGGTGCTGGTGGGCGCGCGGCGTCGGCTCGCTCGCCGCACTGCATCTCGGCGAGGCGCGGAGGCTCGACCCCGCGTACTCGATGGCGCAGCTCTACGACTCCCTGTTCGCCGCCCGACACGTGCCCGGCTGGGTCCTCGAGGGCACCTCGCGGAGGCTGCTGGCGGCCGCGGCGCGCCGCTGATGTCGGAGGCGGTGGCACGACCACGGAGAGGGGAGCGGACGCGACCCGGGCGACGAGGTCCGGCTCGTCGGATCGGAGCCGGCAGGTCTTCCCTTCCCGCGGACCGAGGAGTAACGTACAACCAAATGGTTGTAGATGTGGGAGACGACGAGCGGATCGACCGGGTGTTCCGGGCGCTCGCCGACGCGACCCGGCGCGACATCGTCGCCCGGGTGCTGCGGAGCGAGCAGTCGGTCTCGGTGCTGGCGTCGGAGTACGCGATGTCGTTCGCGGCCGTGCAGAAGCACGTCGCGGTGCTCGAGCGCGCGTCGCTCGTGCGCAAGCGCCGCAGCGGACGGGAGCAGCTCGTGAGCGGAGAGGTCGAGGCGCTGCAGCGGGCGGCGCGACTCCTCGACGGCTACGAGGAGCTCTGGCGCGGACGCGTCGACCGCATCGCCGACCTCCTCGCCGAGGAGGGGCGGCAGCCGACCGCAGAGCCGAGGAGAGGGAGCGCACGATGACCGTGCTGGAGTCCGTCAAGGACGTCGAGAACCTGACCATGACCATCACCGCGGAGTTCGACGCGGGGATCGACCGCGTCTGGCGGATCTGGGTCGATCCGCGCCTGCTCGAGCGGTGGTGGGGGCCGCCGACCTGGCCCGCGACCTTCGAGCGGCACGAGGCCGTCCCGGGGAGCCGGAGCAGCTACTTCATGACGGGTCCCGACGGGGAGAAGGCCCGGGGGTGGTGGCTCGTGACCGCCGTGGAGGAGCCCGTGCGCTTCGAGTTCGACGACGGCTTCGCCGACGACGACGGGAACCCGGTGGACGAGTACGGCACGACTCACGCCGTCGTCACCCTGTCCGAGGCCGGCGGGCGGACCCGCATGGTCGTGCGCTCGGCCTTCGAGTCGGTCGAGCAGCTCGAGCAGATGGTCCAGATGGGCATGGAGGAGGGGATGCGCCAGGCGATGGGCCAGATCGACGGGCTCCTGGCGGAGTGAGGACTCAGTCGGTCAGGGCGGCGGCGTACGCGGCGACGGACCGGCGGTAGCGCGGAAGGGTCGGGGCGAGGGCCTCGAGAGCGGTGCGCAGCGCCTCGTCGGAGCGTCCCGCGCTGTGCAGGGCGAGCGCGAGGAAGACCTCGCGAGCCGCTCCGACGGAGGGGTGCGGCTCCGCCGTGCTCAGCAGGGCGACGGCCTCCTCGTGCCGACCGAGGTTCCGGAGCGTCGAGGCGTACTGGATGGTCAGCTGCGCCCGGCGCTCGTCATCGAGACCGAGCTCCAGTGCCCGCTCGTACTCGGCGGCGGCCTCGGCCTCGTGACCCGCGCTGTCGAGCGCGCCGCCCAGCTCGAAGCGGCCTCGCCCGTCGTCGCCCGGGTACCGCGCGGCGAGGACGCGCATCCGCTCGACGACGTCGTCGCCCTCCTCGTGCAGACGGTCCGCCGCCCGCTGCCAGGCGTCGAGGTCCTCGGCGGCGGGACGGAGCGGGTGGTCGGCGGGGCGAGGCGAGTCGGTCACGAGGCGAGGCTAGCGGGCGAGGCGAGCGGGCGCCGCAAGGGGCTGAGGCCTAGCGGACGAGGCGAACGGGTGGGGGTCGGCGCGGTCCCGGAGACTCGAGCGCGCAGTCACGCCGCGCGGGCCGAGCATCCGGGACCCGGAGCGACGGTGCCGGCCGGTGTCAGGCGGTGCCGTCGGCGGCGGAGGTGGGGGAGTCGGGGGTGGG
>NZ_JAMRYM010000029.1:0-37033 GCF_023743255.1 Rathayibacter rubneri
TCCCGAAAGGCCCCGTTCCCCGTGACTGACGACCGCCACCGTCACCGCCCCCCGGACCCCGACCCCGAGCTGCCGGTCGACAGCGACCTCGAGGTCGACGACGCCCCCGACGGGACGCCACGACCCGTGCACCTGCGCCTGCGATACCTCCTCCTCGTCGCCGCCGGCGGCACAGTCGGGACCGGGGCGCGGGAGGGCCTGACCCTCGCGTTCCCCGCCGATCCCGCCTTCGACACCGTCATCTTCGCCATCAACATCGTCGGCGCGCTCCTACTCGGCGCACTCCTGGAGAGCCTCGCCAGAGCCGGCAGCGACGAAGGCCGACGCCGCACCGTACGGCTGCTGCTCGGTACCGGAGCGCTCGGAGGCTTCACCACCTACAGCACCCTCGCCACCGACACCGCCCACCTGCTCACCACAGGACACCCCGCACCCGCCGCGCTCTACGCGCTCGGCACCGTCCTCCTCGGTGCCCTCGCGTCCTGGACCGGGATCGCCCTCGCCGCAGCACTCCACCGGCGACGCACGCAGAGGAAGGTGCCGGCATGACACCCGCACTGTTCCTCGCGCTCTCCCTCGCCGGTGGAATCGGAGCCGCAACACGGCTCCTCCTCGACGGGCTGATCAAAGCCCGCACCGGCGGCGCCTACCCCTGGGGCACCACCGTCATCAACGTCACTGGATCACTCCTCCTCGGGCTGATCACCGGCCTCGCCCTCGCAGGCCTCGCCCCCGAGCCGTGTCGACTCGTCCTCGGCGCCGGCTTCCTCGGCGGCTACACCACCTTCTCCACCGCCAGCCTCGAAACCGTCCGCCTCCTCGCCGAAGGACGCCGCCTCGCCTCCGTCACCAACGCCCTCGGAGTGCTCGTTCTCAGCGTCTGCGCTGCAGCAACAGGACTCTGGCTCGGAGGCGCGCGATGAGCATCATCGATGCACCCTCACCGGCCTCATGCAGAACACCATCACCCGATCCCTCCTCGTCACCACTGACGGGTCCACCCGCCGAACGAGCGCGACCTCCGCGAAGACCGATGGGAGCTCCAAGGGGTGCCCGCAGCCCGGATCCAGGCCGAGCTCGCCCAGACGCTTCAAGCGGCCGCGAGAGCGGTTCTCTTCCTCGATAGCGAATCTGGACCGTGCTGCGGAAGTGGGGTGACGGGGTCGTTCGGCCGGGTCGGGGTGGGGTTGCAGGTGGTCTGGTCACGGAAGATCGCCCAGATGACGTTGATGCGGCGCCGGGCGAGAGCGATCAGCGCCTGCTCGTGCGTGCGGGCGGTGGAGGGCGGCTGGGGGTTCTCTTGTCGGGAGGGCGGCGGTGATGGTCATCGATAGCCTCCTGCTCCCGTCGAGCGTCTGACCTGGTGTTCCTGACGCTACGAACCTTCTTCTGCTCGTAGCGGCGCAGCCGCTGGGAGGCGTTGTGAAGAGTGCAGAGACGCCGCCTCGATCGCACAAGACCGGCAGTACGGCTGAATCCTTGGCGAGATCCGCGAACTTTCCAACCGGGCGGCCGGTGGGAGGGCGGCGGCGACTGACCGCCGCCCTCGGCATCACGGCGCGGGCGATCCCGTCGGCGCGTCGTCGGCGGTCTCACCGTCGTTGGTGCCGTCCTCGACTCCGGTGTCATCGGCGGTCTCACCGTCGTTCGTGCCGTCCTCGATCCCGGTGTCATCGGCAGTCTCGCCGTCGTTGGTGCCGTCTTCGACCTCGACGCCGCCGTCGTCCGCGGTCTCGGTGCCGGGCGCTTCGGTGGCGTTCGTGGAGGAGGACGGGCTCGTGGTGGTGGCGTTGGCGGGAAGGCTGATGCCGATCCCGGCGGCGAGGGCGAGGGCGAGCGCGCCGCCCGCGGCGACGGCCCAGCGGGTCTTCTTCTGCATGAGGTGCTCCTTTGGTGGTGTGCCCGGGGTGGGCTTTCGCTGCCACGCTAGGAAGAGGCCGGTGACGGGATGGTGACCGGGCTCAAAGCCGCGAGGACGGCTGGTCTGCTCGGGGGAGCTCGAGGGTCGCGGTCGTACCGTGGCCGGGCTGGGAGCGCATGTTGAGCCGTCCGTCGTGGGCGTCTGCGATGGCGGTGACGAGGGAGAGTCCGATGCCGTGGCCGCGGGAGGCGCGGGACCGGTCCGCTCGCCAGAAACGTTCCCGAGCGTGGTAGAGCTGCTCGGGAGTCATTCCGATTCCGGTGTCGTGCACGTCGATCCAGGCGTGCTGCGCGTCTGCGCGGGCGGTGATGGTGATGCGTCCGTCGGCGGGTGTGGCGGTGAGGGCGTTCTGAAGGAGGTTCGCGGCCGCGCGGGCGAGGAGATCCGCGGATCCGCGTACGGCCGCGGGCGTGTCCGCTTCGATGCTGATGACGGGACCTGCACGGTCGGGACCGTCGAGGGTGTTCAGCGCGGCGCCGATGATCGAGGTGATCGGGACGATCTCGAACGAGTCTCGGATCTCCTGGCGGGTGCCTCGGGCTAGCAAGAGCAGATCACCGGTCAGGGTGATCAGGTGCTGGATGACGTCGAGGGATCCGCCGATCGCGTCGCGGTACTCGGCTGGGGTCCGTTCGCGCAGGAGGGCGAGTTCGAGTTCGCCCTGCACGACGGCGAGTGGGGTGCGGAACTCGTGCGACGCATCGTCGACGAGGCGCTGCTGCGCGTCGTAGCTCGCCCGAATCGGCGCGAGAGCGCGGCGCGCCATGACGAAGCTCAACGCCGGAACGACGACGACCAGCACGGCGTAGCAGACGAGCAGCGCGGTGCGCAGGGTCGCGAAGCCCTGCTCGGCGACGTCGCCGGAGGAGGGGACTTCGGCGACGGCATCGAAGTCGAAGGCGGAGGTGACGTAGGAGTACACCCCGATCGCGAATGCGGCGAGCAGGATGAGGACGATCGCGGAGTAGGTGATCGTCAGGCGCAACAGGGTGCGGCGGAAGATCATGACGTCCGGCTCTCGAGGATGTAGCCGGCGCCTCGCCGGGTGCTAATCGGGTCGGGGCCGCCGTGCTCGGTGAGCTTGGAGCGCAGGCGGCGGATGCAGCTGGCGACGACGTTGCTGTAGCCGTCGTAGTTCGCGTCCCAGAGGTGGTCGAGGAGCTCGCTGCGGGTGATCACGCGATCAGGTGAGCGCATCAGGTACTCGAGCACCGCGAACTCGCGGCTGGTCACGTCGATGGTGTGGCCGGCGTTGACGACCTGCATCGTTGCCGGGTCCAGTTGCAGCACACCGCAGCTCAGATGGGGTGGGTCGGCGTGCGGCGCCCGGCGCAGCAGAGCCCGGACGCGGGCGAGCAGCTCGACGAGGTGGAACGGTTTCACCAGGTAGTCGTCCGCTCCCGCGTCCAGCCCTTCGACGCGGCGGCGCGGGGAGTCCAGGGCGGTCAGGATGAGGATCGGCACGTCCTGTTTCGTGGCTCGCACTCGGCGGCACAGTTCGATCCCGTCGATGCTCCCGGGGAGCATGACGTCCAGGATGAGCAGGTCGAATGGCTCCAGCTCCGCCGCGACGAGGGCCTCGTCGGACCGGGTGTACCCGTCGACGGCATGACCGACCTCGCGCAGGGCCCGTTCAATGACGGAGCGGATGCCGGGGTCATCCTCGACGAGGAGTACGCGCATGCTCGCTCCCGGATCTCCGGCGGTGAAAGGGTCTCACCGCGGTGTCCTCGACGGTAGGAGCCGGGGGCCAGCGGCTTCCTCCGGATGCGGCGGGCGGCGCTGAGAAGGTGTATATCTCCACAGATCCGGCCGTCGCGGCCCGGTCGGCGGTGCGAGCATGACCGTGGGAGGCCGGGATGCGTGACGCGGTGATGGTCGTTGAAGACGACGTCGAGATGGGCGAGCTCATCAAGCGAGGTCTCCTCGGTGACGGCTACGACGTCACCCTGTTCTCCAACGGAGTCGACGCGCTGAACGCGGCGCGCGAAGCGGACTACGCCGCGGCGGTCCTCGATGTGATGCTTCCCGGCATGAGTGGCTTCGAGATCTGCCGGCACCTGCGCGCGACCGGCGCCACGCTCCCGGTGATCATGCTGACGGCCCGCGACGCGCTGCAGGACCGGGTCTTCGGGCTCGATGCAGGCGCCGATGACTACCTCGCGAAGCCGTTCCACTTCGAGGAGCTCTCCGCCCGGCTGCGGGCGATGATCCGCCGTGAGCGCCTGACGAACCGTGCCCCGGTCGCGCTCGGAAACCTGCGTGTGGATCCGTACACCCATGCCGCGTCCGTCGACGGTGACGCCCTGCCCCTGAGCCCGAAAGAGTTCGGGGTGCTCCGCGCGCTCGCGGCGCGGGCCGGCGAGTTCGTGCCGCGGGAGGAGATCCTGCTCGAGGTCTGGGGTTCCGCGGAGTTCGTCGATCACAACATCGCGGAGCAGTACATCAGCTACCTCCGCCGCAAGCTCGCCGCGGGTGGCGCGTCGGTCGAGATCCTCACCCGACGGGGCGCGGGCTATCGCCTCGGGGTGAAGTCGTGAGGTGGCAGTCGCTGTCGATCCGAGTGCGAATCACGGTGTCGAGCCTGCTGGTCGCGATGCTGTTCTTCGGCGTCGTCGCGATCATCGTCCGCGAGCAGCTCGACCACATCCTCGACGCCTCCACCATTGAACTGGTCCGTTCCGGAGCCTCGCAGGCGCTGATCGAGGAGAGCCGCGACACAGCCGAGGCGGTGGTGGGCGGCGTCAGCACGACCCTCCTGATCGCCCTGGCGATCCTGTTCGTCGCCTTCGCGATCACCTCCTGGGTCCTCGTCGGGCTCGCCCTGCGCCCGGTCGGCCGGATGCGCGGCATCGCCGACCGGCTGCGGCATGGCCGCTCCAATGAGCTGCTCCCCGTCGGGCCGGCCCGCGACGAGCTCTCCGACCTCGCCTCGACGCTGAACGCGCTGATCGAGGATCTGCGGGAGTCCGCGGACCGGGAGCGGCGGCTCGTCGCCGACGCGAGCCACGAGCTGCGCACCCCCCTCGCCGCCCTGCGCCCCCGCCTCGAGCTCGCCGAGCGCGTCCGCGACGACCCGGCAGCGCTCTACGCCGACGTCGTCGACGCGCGCCGCTCGATCGACCGCCTGCAATCCCTCACGGACGGGCTGCTGATCCTGTCGAAGATCGACGCGGGCACGGTTGTCGGGGACGCCTCGTCGGCGGCCCTGCGCGAGGAGGTCGCCGACAGCGTCGACCGCGCCCGGATGCTCGCCCGCGACCGGAATCTCGCGATCGACTTCGTCGCCCCCGCCTCGGTCGTCGCCGCCCGCTACCCCATTGCCCCGACCGATTTCGGCCGCATTTTGGACAACCTGCTCGCGAACGCCGTCACTGCGACGCCCGACGGCGGCAGCGTCACCGCGACCCTCGTCGAGCGCGCCGAGGAGCTCGTCCTCTCCGTCGATGACGACGGCCCGGGCGTTCCGGAGGCGTTCCTCGCCGTCGCGACCGACCGCTTCACCCGCCCGGACGCCGCCCGCTCCCGGGAGGGCGGTGCCGGCCTGGGCCTCGCGATCGTCGCCGGGCTCAGCCGGGCCGCTGGCGGAACGTTCACGATCCGCAACCTCGTACCGCGCGGGCTCGGCGTGGAGGTCCGCCTCCCCGTGACGCATCCCGACCCCACCCCTCGCAAGGAGAACCGATGATCGACCCTCAATCCCTTCTCGACGGCGCCGGCCCGTGGGCGATCGCCCTGGTCTGCCTGATCGCGTTCGTCGAGACG
The DNA here is from genome assembly GCF_023743255.1 of Rathayibacter rubneri. Lineage (NCBI taxonomy): Bacteria > Bacillati > Actinomycetota > Actinomycetes > Micrococcales > Microbacteriaceae > Rathayibacter > Rathayibacter rubneri. The sequence goes on from NZ_JAMRYM010000029.1 coordinate 5,687, forward strand.
GGCCTGCTGATCGGGTTCTTCCTCCCCGGCGACACCCTGCTCTTCTTCACCGGCGTCTTCGTGGCGACCGGCGTGATCTCCCTCCCGGTCCCGCTGGTGATCCTGATGGTCGCGGCCTCCGCGTTCCTGGGCGATCAGCTCGGATTCGTCATCGGCCGCGAGACCGGCCCGCGGATCTTCGAGCGCAAGGACAGCGGCCTGTTCAGCCGCTCGAGCGTCGCCCGCACCCAGAAGTTCTTCGACCGCTTCGGCGGCTGGGCCGTCACCATCGCCCGCTTCGTCCCGGTCGTGCGCACCTTCGCCCCCGTCGCCGCCGGAGTCGGGAAGATGCACTACGCCCACTTCGTCGGCTTCAACGCCCTCGGCGCGGCCGTCTGGTCCACCGGCGTCATCCTCCTCGGCTTCTTCCTCGGCCAGATCCCCGGCGTCGCGGACTTCGTCGGAAAGTACATCGACATCGTCCTCGTCGGCATCGTCGTGATCAGCCTCGCCGGCATCGCCCTCCCCTACGGGCGGCAGAGGAACCGCGCCCGCCGCGACGCCTGACCGCAGAGGTCAGACGGTCGGCGCCGGAACGGCCGCGCTGGGCCGGCGGCCGACGGCGATCACGGCGACCAGGAGCAGGAACACCGCCAGGGCCGCGAGCGTGACCGGACCCGTGCCCAGGCCGAGTCCGCTGCGGCTCACCGGGTCTGCGAGCCAGTCGCACACGGACGCTCCGAGCGGACGGGTGACGACGTAGGCGGACCAGAACGCGAGGACCGCGTTCCTCCCCGCGAAGCGGTGCGCGAGCGCCGGCACCGCGATGATCGCCGCGAACAGGACGGCGGAGGGCAGATAGCCGAAGCCGAGGGTCGACGCGGTCAGATCCCCGGCTGCCGTGCCGAGCGCGAACGTCCCCGAGACGGCGAGCCAGTAGAACAGGGCGCGGCGCGGCGTCGTGATCGAGTGGATCGACAGGGTCCGCTCCACCCGCCACCACACGGCGAAGACCGCCGCGAGAGCCGCCGCGAAAACGAGCGTGGAGGCGAGGTACGGCACGCCGGCGATGACGTGCAGCACGTCGGCGGCCATCGTGCCGAAGATGCTCACCATCAGCACCGCCAGCCAGTACACCCACGGGATGTAGCGGCGGACCGCGAACTGCAGCGCGAGGGCCGCGAGGAACGCGAGCCCCGTCGCGCCGACCACGAGCACCGGGTCGAACGCGGTCGCGAGGAAGTCCGACGCCGTCTCGCCCATCCCCGTCGTCAGCACCTTGAGGATCCAGAACAGCGCCGTCGCCTCGGGCACCGTGGAGGCGACATAGCGGCCGGCGAAGACACCGCCGCGGGGTCGAGGAAGCGGTGCTCGGCGCGGGGCGGTGAGGTGCGTCATCCCGCCATGCTCGAGGAGCGTGCGGTGTCGGATGCTGGGGTGTTCGCCGGGGTCGTTGAAGATGCACACAGCGATCCGGTTTCCGGCCGAGCACGGCCGTGACGATGCCTACTCTCGGAAGCGCTCGCGGGATCCCTCGCGACTCCTCTCCGACCGGAACGGACCCGATGGACATCCTCCAGGCGATCATCCTCGGCATCATCGAGGGGCTGACCGAGTTCCTCCCGGTCTCCAGCACCGGGCACCTCACCATCGCCGAGAAGCTGATGGGCCTCCGCGTCGACGACGTCGGGGTGACCGCGTTCACCGCGATCATCCAGGTCGGCGCGATCGCCGCCGTGCTCCTGTACTTCCGGAAGGACATCGCCGAACTCGCCACCGCGTGGTTCGTCGGGCTGCGGCACCCGTCGCAGCGCAAGCGGACGAACTACCGGATCGCCTGGTACGTGATCCTCGGGTCGATCCCGATCGGGATCATCGGGTTCCTCGGGAAGGACCTCATCAGCGGAGGCCTGCGCAATCTGTGGGTGGTCGTCGCCGCACTGCTCGGCTGGAGCATCCTGATGCTCGTCGCCGAACGCGTCGGCGCCCAGACCAAGGACCGTCGCGCGATCACCCGGAAGGACGCGGTCATCATCGGCCTCGTGCAGTGCATCGCGCTGATCCCCGGCGTCTCGAGGTCCGGAGCGACCATCAGCGGAGGCCTGATCCGCGGGCTCGATCGAGTGACCGCGACGAAATTCGCGTTCTACCTCTCCATCCCCGCACTCACCGCCGCCGGCGCCTACGAAGCGGCGACCGCCGCGTCCGAGGTCAGCGCGAGCGTCGGCTGGATCCCGACCCTCGTCGCCACCGTCGTCTCCTTCGTGGTCGCGTACGCGTCGATCGCGTGGCTGCTGCGCTACGTCGCGGGTCACGGCTTCGGCGTCTTCGTGGCTTACCGCGTCGCCCTCGCCCTCGTCCTGTCCGGGCTGCTGGTCACCGGCACGATCGCGGCCAGCTGACCCGATCGCGCGGCGGGGGTCCTGCCGGACACACTGGACGGCGACGCCCGCTACCTCGTCCGCCACCCTTGCGAAAGGCCGTCTTGTGCAGTGGAATCTCGAAGTCGTCCCCGTCAGCGTCGAGGACGTCGACCGTGCGAAAGCGTTCTACGCCGACCAGGTCGGGTTCCACCTCGACCTCGACGTGCGGATCAGCGACGAGATGCGCATCGTGCAGCTCACCCCGCCCGGCTCGCACAGCAGCATCCAGCTCAAGGGCGGCTCCCACCGCCTCGAAGGGCTGCAGCTCGTCGTCGACGACATCGACGTCGCCCGTGCCGAGCTCGCCGAGCGCGGGGTGGACGTCAGCCCGGTGACGCACTTCGAGGACGGAGTCCGCCTCGAAGGGCGCGGCGGGGAGTGGAACTCGTTCGTCTTCTTCACCGACCTCGACGGCAACACCTGGGTCATTCAGGAACGCCCATCGACCAGCTGACCCCGCTAGCCGTGATCGCGGCCGTCGCGATCTGCGCGGCGGCCTCCACGATCGCGCTCCTCGCGTTCGGAGTGGCCTCGTTCGCACGGCCTGCGCTGGCGATCCTGCGCGGTACGGCCCAGCTGGCCGTCCTCGCCGTGATCCTCTCCGGCGTCATCGCGGACGTCCGCTGGGTCCTCCTGTTCCTCGCACTCATGTTCGGCGCCGCGGTGCTCACGGCGTCCGGTCGCCTCGGCCGCACCCTCCGCACGGTCCTCGCCGTCACCGCAGCGATGGCGGCCGGCGTCGCGCTGAGTGGCGGGATCGTCTTCGGGCTCGGGGCCGTCCCGTTCACCGGCCGCTACCTCCTCGCGGTCGGCGGGATCCTCCTCGGCGGCGCGATGACCGTCGCCACCGTCACCGGCCGAGCCCTGGCCGCGACGCTCGCCGACCGCTGGGACCAGGTCGAGGGCTGGCTCGCTCTCGGCGCCCGGCCGCGGCAGGCGACGATCGGCCTGGCGCGAGAGGCGGCCTGGACCGGGCTCGTCCCGCTGACCGACCAGACCAGGACCACCGGTCTCGTCGTCCTGCCCGGCGCGTTCATCGGCGCCGTCTTCGGCGGACTCTCGCCTGTGGCGGCGGGCGTCTTCCAGATCGTCGTGCTCGCGGGCCTGATCGCATCCGGGTCGATCGTCGCCGTCGTGCTCCTGACGATCCTCCGCGGCGACGTCGTGAGGCCTCGACCCTGACGAGCCGTCAGCGGAGGGCCCGCCGTCGGGCGATGCAGCGCCGGAGTGGCGGCGGTGACGACACGCGCTCGGTGTGCAGCCGGACCGCGAGCGGCGCCCAGACGATCAGCGCCACTCCGGCGCCCAGGAGCAGTCCGCCGACGGTGTCGGAGATCCAGTGCGCTCCGAGGTAGGTGCGGCTGAGCATCATCGCGACCGTGTACACGGCGCCGGCGATGCGGACCCACCACCGCGGGAACACGATCGCGAGGACCATCGCGGTCGTCGCGGCGTTCGCGCTGTGGCCGGAGGGGAACGAGCCGAAGTCGGCGCTCACGAGGATCTCCAGCGGCCGCGGACGCCCGACCGCGTTCTTGAGCACTTGCACCAGCAGTCCACTGAGCGGCGCGGCGATCGCGAAGTACGTCGCCGCCCACCGACCGCGCCCGACCAGCAGCGTCACGAACACGACGAGCGGGACCACGACCGTGCCGACGATCCCGCCGCCGAGGCTGTTCATCACCAGCGACGGCACCAACCAGAACGTGGACCGGTGCTCGACGACCTCGTTCATCCACGCGGTGTCGAACCCGAACGGCTTGGCGTGCTCGCGGTAGAAGATCAGCGCGGCCAGAAGTCCCGTGAGCAGCACCGCGAGGCCGGCCGAGATCAGCGGCCAGCGTCGCGCCGCCCGATACGCGACCGCACCGTCTGTCACGGGTTCCCGGTTCGGCATCAGTGTCGTCCTCGTCTCTCGACGCGGAGCGCGCCGAAGGAGTCCACGCTACGAACGCACGTCCACCTGCGGCAGAGGATTCCCCTGCAACCGTTGTGAAAGCACAAAACCTCAGCCCATCGGCTCGGTACTGACCTGGTCGAACCGCGGAGCTTCTGGTCGTTGTGAGCAAACACAACGCAGCAGGGCGCATCCCGAGCCGCCGCCCCCGTCCCGGCTGGGACTCTGCGGGCATGGACACTTCAACGACGACGACCCGCTTCCCGGTGCACCGGCTGCTCAGCAAGGTCCCCGAGGTCACGATCTGGTTCTGGATCATCAAGATCCTCTGCACCACCGTCGGCGAGAGCTTCGCCGACTGGATCAACATGGTCCTCGGCGTCGGCCTCATTGCGACCGCCGTGATCTTCATCATCGTCACCGCAGTCGTGCTCGCCGTGCAGATGCGGCTGCGCCGCTACCTGCCCGCCGCGTACTGGCTGACCGTCGTCGTGATGAGCGTCACCGGCACCCTGCTCACCGACATCCTCACCGACCAGCTCGGCGTGCCCCTCTGGGCCAGCTCGCTCGTCTTCTCGGTGCTGCTCGCGATCGTGTTCGGCGTCTGGTACTCGAAGGAGCGCACCCTCTCCATCCACAGCATCGACACCACCCCGCGCGAGGCGTTCTACTGGCTCACCGTCCTCGTCACCTTCGCGCTCGGCACCGCCCTCGGCGACTGGACCCTCGAGCTCACCGGCTGGGGCCCCGGCGTCTCGATCCTCCTGCCCCTCGCCCTGATCGCCATCGTCACGGGCCTCTGGCGCTACGGCGCGAACCCCGTCCTCGCGTTCTGGATCGCCTACATCCTCACCCGCCCCCTCGGCGCCAACATCGGCGACTGGCTCGGCCTCTCCCCCGACGAACAGGGCCTGGGCCTGGGCACCTTCGTCACCAGCATCGTCTTCCTGCTCGCCATCCTCGCAACGGTCGTGTACCTCTCCCTCAGCAGGGCCGACGTCGACAAGGGCACGGCCGAGCACCACACCCCGCCCGTCGCTCGGGAGCGACGCTCGCTTGTCGCGTTCGCGGTCCTCGCCGTCGCTGTCGTCGGTCTGCTCGCCTTCACGAACAGCCAGCCGCACACCACTCCGGCACCGGAAGGCGCGGCCCCGGCCTGCGACGCATCAGGGACCTACTCCGCGGCCGACGCACAGGCGTCGGTTCAGGCGGACTTCCCGGCCGCCGACGTGCAGAACTTCCAGACGATCACCGCCGACACCCTCGCCCTCGTCACCAGCGGCGACCAGGCCGGCGCGAAAGCCCGAGCCACCGACCTCGAGACCGCCTGGGACGACGCCGAGCCCGCCTTGAGCGCTGCGAACTGCCAGACGTGGACTTACGTCGACCAGCAGATCGACCCCGTCCTCTCCTCCGTCCGCTCCAGCAGCCCCGACCCGGCCGCCGAGAAGACGAGCATCCAAGACCTGCTGACCACCCTCACCGGACGCTGACCCATGACCACCTGCAGCACCACAGCGCGACCCTTCTTCCGAAAGCGAGACGCGCAATGACCGACTGGCAGATCAACGGCCTCCCCCTCCACCCCCTCCTCGTCCACTTCGTCGTCGTCCTACTTCCCCTCGCCGCCCTGATGCTCATCCTCGGCAGCGTCTGGCCGGCCGCCCGCCGACGCCTGGGCGTGATCACTCCGATCACCGCCCTCGTCGCCCTTCTCGGAGTCCCGCTCGCCACCCAGGCCGGCGAAGCGCTCGAACGGCAGGTCGACCCCTCCGCAGCACTCGAACGCCACGCCGAGCTCGGCGATCACCTGCTGCCCTGGGCCGCCGGACTGTTCGTCCTCTGCGTCGCGCACTGGCTCTGGTTCCGCGCCCGCGGGAAGAACTCCGCCGCCACGAGCGGACGAAGCGCTCGGTCAGTCCCCTCGCTGATCCTCGCCGCTCTCGCGATCGTCGTCGCAGTGGGAGCGACTGCGAACGTCATCCAGATCGGCGACACCGGAGCGCACGCCGTCTGGTCCACGTCCGAGGACGGCTCGACCCCCTCTCCCGCACCCGAGAAGTGATCGAGCGAGACGAAGATGACGTCACCGCCGAGGGAAGACCAGCACGCCATCAGTCCGAAGCTCTCTCGCTCAGCGGGTCGAGGAAGGCCCGCCAGTCCGTGCCGGTGCGAGACGCGGGACGAGGCGGACGAGGACGACCATGCCGACGAGCTCCACGAGGGTCTGGGTGACGACGACGACCGGTGCGAGCGCGAGCGACGCGGGCAGCGCGAGCGCGAGCGGCAGGACGACGAGGGAGTTGCGGGTCGCTCCGCTGAACACGAGCGCACGCGCCGCGGAGTACTCGAGACGGAAGAGGCGGGCGACACCCAGACCGGCGGCGATCATGACGACGAGGAACCCCGCGTAGATCGGGACGAGCTCGAGCAGCTGTCCCGCGGACGCGCCGACGGCGCCGGCCTGGGAGGCGACGACGACGAACAGGGTTCCCATCATCAGCGGCACCATGAGGCCGAGCATCGTCGACTCGACGACCCGGCCCGCCCGGTGCCGGCGGCCGAGGGCCTGCACGAGAGCGGCCGCGGTGAGCGGCACGACGATCAGCAGCAGGAACGCGCGCGCGAACGGGCCGACCTCGACCACGGCGACGCCCTCCGGCCCGAGGAAGAGCAGCAGGTACAGCGGCAGGAGCAGGATCTGCGCGAGCATCAGCAGCGGCGCCGCGGCGAGCAGCCTGTCGGAAGCCCCGCCGGCGAGGCCGGCGAAGACGATCACGTAGTCGATGCACGGTGTCAGCAGCACCAGCACCACCCCGAACAACAGCGCAGGGGTCTCCGCGACGAACCGAGACAGGCCGTAGGCGACGACGGGCACGACGACGAAGTTCAGGACCCCGACCGCGGCGAGGAAACGGCCGTCACGCAGTGACCGGCCGATCGCGGCGAACGGGACGCCGAGGAACGTGGCGAACAACAGCAGCGCGAGCACCGGCTCGATCGCGACCTCCAGGCCGTGCGCGGCGGGCAGCAGCAGCCCGAGCGCGGCGCCGGCGGCGATCGCGGCGAGGTAGAGCGGGATCTGGCGGTGCTCGAGCCAGGCGACGAGCGCGCTCACGACGGCAGGCCGGGAAGAAGGAGGGGCACGGGATGCAACGGTAAACGTTCGAGCCGCTCGAAGGTCAAGCGGGCCCAGGAACCGTAGGGTCGGAGTGTGCGAATCTCGGTCGTCAGCAAGCGCAGCGGCGTCTCCGCGACGGCGCTGCGGTACTACGAGTCCATCGGACTCCTCACCCCGGGCCGCAGCAGCAACGGGTACCGCGACTACGACGCGGACGTGCTCGCACGCCTGGACCTCATCGAGTCCAGCAAGGAACTCGGCCTCCCGCTCGAGGACATCGGCCGGCACCTACGCGCCCTCGAGACCACCTCCTGCACGGACGTCCGCGACGGCCTGCGCCCGCTGCTCGCGGAGCGGGTGCGGCAACTGGACGAGAAGCGGGCGAGGCTCGACGAGCTGCGCCGTCGCCTGAATCGCGCGGACCACGATCTCGCCGCGTGCCCTGACCGGGACGAGCGCTGTTCCACCGAGTGCGTCTTCCGCGCCCGCTAGCGACGCGCCTCATCCGCCGGATCCAGCCCGTAGCGTCAGCGACGCGGAATCGGCAGGGCCTGCTGGTGAGGGGATGTAGCTGGTCTGGTCGCGGAAGATCGCCCAGATGACGTTGATGCGGCGCCGGGCGAGGGCGATCAGCGCCTGCTTGTGCGACTTCCCCTCGTGGCGTTTCCGTTCGTAGAACGAGCGCGAGACCGGGCAGTTCCTCGACGCGATGAACGCCGCCTGGAAGCAGGCGTTCAACAGCCGCCGGTCGTAACGCCGTGGCCGGTGGTGAGTGCCGGAGATCTTCCCGGAATCGCGCGGCACCGGGGCGAGACCGGCGAAGCTGGCCAGCCTGTCAGGCGTCTCAAACGCGGCGAGGTCGGTACCGGTCGCGGCGAGAAAATCCGCGGCGAGCCTGCGCCCGAACCCCGGGATGGACACCAGCAGATCCGCGGACCTGCTGTCCTGCAGAACGGCGTCGATCTCCGCATCGAGCTCGGCGACCTCGTCGCGGATGCGGAGCAGATCACGCGCGGACCGGCTGACCAGCCGCGCTGCTGCCCCCTCTCCCACGACGACTGACGTCTGCTCGCGAGCAGCGTCGATCGCTGCCTTCGCCACGGCCGCGGACTTCCAGCAGCCCTGCCCCTTCAACCACGACGCCAGCCGCGCCTCCCCCATCCGGCGGATCGCTCCAGGGGTCGCGTACCGGGTGAGCAGCACCAACTGTCCCCTGGTCGTCGCGTAGTTGAACGCCCCCTCACACGACGGGAAGTAGTGGACCAGGATGGCGCGCAGCCGGTTCACGGCCCGGGTGCGATCGTGCACCAGATCCTCCCGGCGCGCCGAGAGCAGGCGCAGCTCCGCTGTGACCTCGTCGGCCTGTTTCTGCAACAGCCCCGTCCCGCCGTGGTTCAGGTCCGTCGCCCAGGCGACGTCTGTGCCGCCCGGCAAGGACGCGACATCGCCCATCAGGGTCAGGATCGCCGTCTCACGGTTCTCGAACCGTTGCGAGAGCAGCTCGGCTCCGTTGCCGTCGATGACGACTCAGTGGTGTTCGGTCGTGCCGGCGTCGATACCGGCCCAGAGTTGGGGCACGCAGGGTCCTTCCGCAATTGCCCCGAATCCACGGAAAAAACGGTAAGGAGGCGGTCAGGAGCACTCGTTAGCGTGCGGACCATGACTGACGACGACTTCGGCTCCTACGTGGAGAAGAACGGGTTCCACCGCGACACGAACTACATCCCCACGCGGATCACCGCGGACGGGAGCGACGGCTTCCCCGTCGAGGCGGGCCGCTACCGGCTCGTGGTGTCGCGGGCCTGCCCGTGGGCGAACCGCGCCGTGATCGTCCGGCGCCTGCTCGGACTCGAGGACGCCCTCTCGATGGGCATCTGCGGTCCGACCCACGACAAGCGCAGCTGGACGTTCGACCTCGATCCGGGCGGCGTCGATCCGGTCCTGGGCATCCCGCGCCTGCAGGACGCGTTCCTCGAGCGCTTCCCCGACTACCCGCGCGGCATCACCGTGCCCGCGATCGTCGACATCCCCTCCGGCGAGGTCGTCACCAACGACTACCCGCGGATGACCCTCGACTTCTCGACCGAGTGGACCGCGTTCCACCGCGACGGAGCCCCGGAGCTCTACCCGGACCACCTCCGCGACGAGATCGACGAGGTGGCCGAGCTGGTCTTCCAGGACGTGAACAACGGCGTCTACAAGTGCGGGTTCGCGGGGTCGCAGAAGTCGTACGAGCGCGCGTACGACGCGCTCTGGGCCCGCCTCGACTGGCTCGAGGAGCGGTTGAGCACGCAGCGCTACCTGGTCGGCGACACCATCACCGAGGCGGACGTGCGCCTCTTCACCACGCTCGCGCGCTTCGACGCCGTCTACTACAGCCACTTCAAGGCGAACCGGAACCTGCTCTCGGCGATGCCCGCGCTCTGGGGCTACGCGCGCGACCTGTTCGCGACTCCGGGATTCGGCGACACCATCGACTTCACCCACATCAAGTCGCACTACTACGAGGTGCAGCGCGACATCAATCCGACCGGAGTGGTCCCGAAGGGGCCCGACCTGTCGGGCTGGCGCGTCCCCTCGCACCGCGACGAGCTGGGCGGTCGCCCGTTCGGCGACGGCACCCCGCCGCCGCCCCCGATCCCCGCGGAGCGCGTGCCGGCCGACCACACGGTGTGAGCCGACCCGCACAGCCGTGAATCCGGGCCGCGACCGATGTGCAGTCGCGGACCCGGGTTCCCGGAGGGGCGCTTCGGTACCCTGGGCGCGTCCCTGAACGCGTACGTCGAGGAGAACCGTGTCTGACAAGCCCACCGCCACAGCCAACATCGGAGTCGTCGGTCTGGCGGTGATGGGCTCGAACCTGGCCCGCAACCTCGCCAGCCGCGAGGGCAACACCGTGGCCGTCTTCAACCGCTCCTACGGGCGCACCGAGAAGCTGATCACCGAGCACCCCGAGGCCGGCTTCGTCGCCTCGGAGACCATCGAGGACTTCGCCGCCTCGCTCGCCACTCCGCGGACCGCGATCATCATGGTCCAGGCCGGCCGCGGCACCGACGCCGTCATCGACCAGCTGACGAAGGTCTTCGAGCCCGGCGACATCATCGTCGACGGCGGCAACGCGCTCTTCACCGACACCATCCGCCGCGAGAAGACCGTCCGCGAGACCGGGATCCACTTCGTCGGCACCGGCATCTCGGGCGGCGAGGAGGGCGCGCTCAAGGGCCCGTCGATCATGCCCGGCGGCTCGGTCGAGTCGTACAAGACGCTCGGACCGATCCTCTCCTCGATCGCGGCGGTCGCCGAGGGCGAGCCCTGCGTCACCCACATCGGCACCGATGGGGCCGGCCACTTCGTCAAGATGATCCACAACGGCATCGAGTACGCCGACATGCAGCTCATCGCCGAGGCCTACGACCTCCTCCGCACGGTCGGCGGCCACGAGCCCGCCGCCATCGCCGAGGTCTTCGACGCGTGGAACAAGGGCGACCTCGAGTCGTACCTGATCGAGATCACCGCCGAGGTGCTCCGCCAGGTCGACGCCGGGACCGGCTCGCCGTTCATCGATGTCGTCCTCGACCAGGCCGGCTCCAAGGGCACCGGAGTCTGGACCGTGCAGAACGCGCTCGACCTCGGCGTGCCCGTCGGCGGCATCGCCGAGGCCGTCTTCGCCCGCGCCGTCTCGTCGAAGCCGGAGCAGCGCGCCGCGGTGCAGAACCGCGTCACGTCGCGCCCGACGCCGGTCGAGAAGTACGACGGCTTCGAGGACGACGTCCGCGCCGCCCTCTACGCCTCGAAGGTCGTCGCCTACTCGCAGGGCTTCGACGCGATCATCGCCGGAGCCGAGAAGTACGGCTGGGAGATCGACAAGGGCGCCGTCGCCAAGATCTGGCGCGCGGGCTGCATCATCCGCGCGCAGTTCCTCAACCGCATCGTCGACGCGTACGCCGAGAACTCGGGCATCACGACGCTGCTCGAGGACCCGTACTTCGCCGAGGCCGTCGCGAACGGCGAGGCCGCCTGGCGCCGCATCGTCTCGACCGCCGCGCTCTCGGGCGTGCCGATCCCCGGCTTCGGTGCCGCGCTGTCGTACTACGACTCCCTCGCCTCGAAGCGCCTGCCCGCCGCCCTCGTGCAGGGCCAGCGCGACTTCTTCGGCGCGCACACCTACCAGCGCGTCGACAAGGAGGGCACCTTCCACACCCTGTGGTCGGGCGACCGCACCGAGGTCGAGCAGGACCCGTCGACGCACTGACCTCCTGACACCCGGAGCGCCCCCGCACCTCGATCCTCGGATCGGGTGCGGGGGCGCTCTCGTCGTCCTGCGACTCAGCGCAGCCAGACCGTGGTCTCGGCGGGCAGCACGCCCTCGCCCAGCGCGCCGCTCGCGAGCAGCACCTCGCCGGCGGGCAGCGCGACCGGAGTCGTCCCCAGGTTCGTCGCCGAGCGCCAGCCGTTCGGGCGCGCGAAGTGCAGCACGTCGCTCTCGGAGTCGAGCCACTCGAGCTGCTCGCCGGACTGCAGCTCGTGCCGCAGCGCCAGCGCTCGGCGGTAGAGCGCGAGCGTCGACTCCTCGTCGCGCTCCTGGGCCTCGACGGAGGAGCCCGCGAACCACTCCGGCTGCGGCAGGTGCGCCCCGCCGGGGCCGAAGCCCAGGGACTCGCCGCTCGCCGCCCACGGCAGGGGCACCCGGCAGCCGTCGCGGCCGACGTCGGTGCCGCCGCTGCGGAAGAACGTGGGGTCCTGGCGCTGCGCATCCGGGATCGCCGGCACCTCGTGCAGGCCCAGCTCCTCGCCCTGGTAGAGGTAGGCGGAGCCGGGCAGCGCGAGCAGGAGGAGCGTCGCGGCGCGCGCTCGGCGCAGGCCCCGCTCGACGTCCAGCTCGGGCTCCACTCCCCCGCTGAGCAGCCACTGCTTCGCGGGGGCGGTCGGCGCGTCCCCGCGCGCGGGCAGTCCGTAGCGCGTCGGGTGGCGGACGACGTCGTGGTTCGAGAGCACCCAGGTCGTCGAGGAGCCCGACTCGGCGGCGAGCGCGAGGTTGAACGAGATCAACCGGCGGAACTCCTCCGCGTCGAAGTCGGCCTCGAGCAGGTCGAAGTTGAACGCCTGGCCCAGGCCCTCCGGGCTCGCGTACCGGGCGCGGCGAGAGGCGTCGACCCAGGCCTCGGCGACCGCGGTGCGCGGCGGGTCGTAGGAGTCGAACAGGGCGCGCCACTCGGCGTAGACCTCGTGGACCTCGTCGCGGTCCCAGAACGGGTGCAAGCCGTCGAGGCGCTGCGCCTGGATCTCGGCGGCCGCGGGGAGCGGTTCGCTGAGGTCCTTGACCAGCGAGTGCGCGACGTCGATCCGGAAGCCGTCGACCCCTCGGTCGGACCAGAAGCGGAGGGTGTGGAGGAAGTCGTCGCGGATCTCGCGGTTCGCCCAGTTCCAGTCCGGCTGCTCCTTCGCGAAGAGGTGCAGGTACCACTGGCCGTCGCCGACCGGCTCCCAGGCGGGGCCGCCGAACACCGACTCCCAGTCGCTGGGCGGGAGGGAGCCGTCGGTGCCGCGGCCGTCGCGGAAGACGTAGCGCTCGCGCTCGGGCGAGCCCTTCGGTGCCGCGAGCGCCTCCTGGAACCAGGGGTGCAGATCGGAGGAGTGGTTCGGCACGATGTCGACGATCACGCGGATGCCCGACTCGTGCAGCAGCCGCGTCATCTCGTCGAACTCGGCGAGGGTCCCGATCCGCGGGTCGACGTCGCGGTAGTCCGCGACGTCGTAGCCCCCGTCGGCCAGCGCCGACGGGTAGAAGGGACTCAGCCACACGGCGTCGATCCCGAGCTCGCGGAGGTAGGGGATGCGCGCGATGATCCCCGTCAGGTCGCCGATCCCGTCCCCGTCGGCGTCCGCGAAGCTCCGCGGGTAGATCTGGTACACCGCCGCCTGCCGCCACCACAGCGCGTCCTGCGCCGTGCCGCTCCTGGTGAGCAAGGTCTCCGTCATGCCGTTCCTTCCGTTCGTGATGTTCGTGTTCGTGGTGCCCGCCCTCGGGCGGACGTGGATCTCGAGACGCCCGCTCCGCGGGCTACTCGATCAGCGGGAAAGCAGGCCGGCGTCTCTCCTCCGCCGGTCGAGCAGCCCCGCAGGGGCGTCTCGAGACCCCGCGCTCCCGCACCTCGGGCGGACGTGGATCTCGAGACGCCCGCTCCGCGGGCTACTCGATCAGCAGAGGTCGCGCACCGCCCGCGAGCAGCAGCTCGTGCGCAGCACGGCCCCTCCCCTCTGCCCCGGCTCGTGCGCAGCACGGCCCGTCCGATCCGGCTCGTGCGCAGCACGGCCCGGATGCGCCTCCAGCAGAGGTCGCGGGTCTCGGGGTGGTGAGCTGCAAGGCGGAGGAGGGAAGGCGTAGCGGAGCTACGACGACCGATCGACAACGCCGCAGATCGCCGCCCCGAGACCCGCGAGACTTACTTGATCGCCCCTTGAGTAACGCCGGACATGACCCAGCGTTGGGTGAAGAGATAGACGATGATCGCCGGCGCCATGGCCATCAGGTAGGAGGCGAAGGCGACGTTGTAGTCGTTGCTGAACTGCGTCTGGAAGATGCTCTGGAGCACGGGCAGCGTCTGCAGCGAGGGGTCGGAGGTGATGAGCGAGGGCATCATGAAGTCGTTCCAGGAGGCGAGGAAGGCGAAGATGCCGACCGTGGCGCTCATGGGGGCGAGCAGCGGGAACACCAGTCGCCAGAAGACCTGGTTGGTGGTCGCTCCGTCGAGTCGCGCGCTCTCCTCGAGCTCCTCGGGCAGTGAGCGCAGGAACGCGGTGAACAGCATCACGCTGAACGACAGCTGGAACATGATGTGCAGGATCGCGACGCCGATCGGGTTGTCGAGGCCGACGAGTCCGGTGAGGGAGACCTGCGAGAGCGCGAGGACGGGGAACGGCAGGAACATCGCGGCGAGCAGGTAGAAGAACGAGAAGCGGTAGAACCGCTTCTGCCAGTTGCGCGAGATCGCGTAGGCGGCGAGGGCGCTGAGCACGATGGTGCCGCCGACGGTGATCGCGGTGACGAGCAGCGAGATCGCGAAGCCGCGGGGGAAGTCGGTGAGGTTCCACGCCTGCACGAAGCCGTCGATCGAGATCGGAGCGGGGATCGAGAAGGCGTTGCCGTCCACGGCCTGCGCGGTGGTCTTGAACGCCATGGTCACGGTGACCCAGAGCGGAGCGATCACCGTCAGGGCGCAGATCGCCAGCACGATCGTGAGCAGGAGGTTCGAGCGGCTCCGGCGGCCGCCGCGTCGAGCGTCCGCGTCGGCGGCCGGGCGGGTGCCGGGCAGCGCCGGCGAGAGGGGGACCTGGCTGGTCATCAGAAGGCCGCCTTTCCGCGCGAGATGCGCAGTTGCACGAGCGCGATCACGAGCGCGATGAGGAAGAAGATCGTGGCGTTGGCCATCTGGTAGGCGTAGTCGCCGCTGGTGAAGCCCGAGAAGATCGTCATCGCGACGCTGCGGGTCGAGGTGCCCGGTCCGCCGTTGGTGAGGCCGACGATGATGTCGTACGAGTTGAGGAAGTTCTTGAAGCCGATGACGAGGTTGATGACGACGTAGCCGGCGACGAGCGGCAGCGTGATGGAGCGCAGCTGCCCCCACGTCGAGGCGCCGTCGAGCGACGCGGCCTCGTAGACGTCGCCGGGGATCGACAGCACTCCCGCGATGTAGATCAGCAGGGCGGAGGGGACCGACTGCCAGGCGGTCACGATCACGATCGCGACCCACGCCAGATTCGGATCGGCCAGCATGCTGCTCGCGAGCGGCGTGAATCCGATCGACGCGGCGAAGCCGGGCAGCGAGTTCGAGAAGAGGAAGTTGAAGACGAACGCGATGATGATGCCCGAGACGACCATCGGCAGCACGAAGACCGCGCGGAGGGCGACCTTGCCCCGGATCTGCGTCGTGAGGGCGATGGCGAGCAGGAACGCGATCACGTTGACCAGCAGCACCGTCACCAGCGCCAGCCCGACCGTGAATCCGTAGGACGCGGCGATGGCCGGATCCGAGAACAGCGCTACGTAGTTCGTGAAGCCGATGAAGGTCCACTCCCCGAAGCCGATGGAGTCGGTGAAGCTGAAGAAGACGCCCATGAGCGCGGGCAGGGTGATCGCGAGCGTGAAGAGGATCAGCGCGGGGAGCAGGAAGAGCGGGAACGTGAGGTCCCGGCGCCGCTTCGGCGTGGTGCGCGCGACGGGGCGGGCGGCGGCGGGGCGCCGCTCCTGTGTCCGTGCGGGGAGGGTGGTGGCCATGGTGTCTCGTCTCTGAGAGTGGTCGGCGGGAGGAGGGGGTCAGGAGCGGAACGCGATGCGCGCCCAGTCGGCGTCGATCGTGCGCAGCGTCGACTCCGGGTCGGAGCCGAGCACCATGCCCTGCACGTAGTTCTGCAGCGGGATGTTCTGCGGCACCAGCTGCGAGGCGCCGAGGCTGAACGCGGCACGGTCGTAGAACTCCTGGAGCTCGACGAGAGTGGGCTGGGTGACGGCCGGGGCGTCGGTCGTCACTCCGAACGCGTTGTTGTCGGCGTTGTAGGCGTCGATGATCTCGGGCCGCATGAGGAACGAGAGGAACTCGCGCGCCGCCGCCTTCTTGGTGGACGCCTCGGGGATCCAGAGGGCGAGGTCGACGTTGACGCGCACCCGGCGGTCCTCGGGGTCGTCCGTCATCGGCAGCGGGAAGGCTCCGACGGAGAGGTCGGGGGCCGTCTTCGCGATCTCGCTCAGCGCCCACGGCCCCTGGAAGTACATCGCGGCCTCCCCGTTCGAGAACGCGAGGTTGCCGTCTCCGTAGGCCCGACTGGCCGCATCGGGGTTCGAGTACGCGGCGATCCGCAGCATCTGCTCCATCGGCGCGGCGAGGTCCTTCTGGAACGAGACCGGCGAGCCGGGTCCGACGTCCGCGCCCTGCTCCTTCAGCTGCGAGAAGAACGACTCGAGGTCGACGGTGCCGCCGACGGAGTAGTCGAACAGGCCCTGCGAGACCGTCCACGGGTCCTTGTAGGTGCTGTAGAGCGGAGTGATGCCCGCGGCCTGCAGCGCGTCGCAGACCGCGAGGAACTCCGTCCAGGTCGTCGGCACCTCGAGCCCCTGCTGGGCGAAGACATCGCGGTTGTAGAGCACGGCCGACATCATCAGCGAGTACGGCAGCACGCTGGTGCGGTCCGGGTAGGACGCGGTCTGCTCGATCAGCGGCTGCAGCGCCGGGTTGATGCGCTCCGCCTCCGGCATGTCCGACAGGTCGCTGAAGGCGCCCCGCTCGACGAAGCGCGCGACCTCGAAGTTGTAGTTGAGGCAGCCGAGGTCGGGCGGATTGGTCCGCACGAAGCCGGCCGAGAGGTTGGAGGAGAAGTCGTGGACGACGCGCACGCGGGACTGCGCGGCGTGGAACTTCTCGATGACCTCGTCGAAGTAGCCGATGACCTCGGGCTTGGACTGGTGGAACACGATCTCGGTCGCGCCCCCGGAGCCCGCCGGAGAGGCGCACGCGGCGAGGCCGAGCGCTGCGGCTCCGGCTCCCGCGGCGGTGAGGAGGGTGCGGCGGCGCAGGCCGCCGCTGGGTGGGGTGGTGAGGGGCACGTCGTCGTCTCCCGGTCTGGCAGGTGGATCTGGCGGGGATAAGTTGCTTCGTTGACTAAATCTAGGTAGAAAATCTAGTGCGCGATGTACTGTTGCAGCCGATCCCGCTCCGGGTCAAGAGGGAGGCGGAACCGATGTCCGAGAACGTGTTCTCGTTCCAGCGCCGGCGCAACGCCCTCGAGATCCTGCAGGGCGCGTGGGGCGGCGAGCCGATGACCGCGTCCGATCTGATCGAGCGCACCGGGCTCACGCGATCGACCGTGATCGCGGTCTGCGACGACCTCATCGAGCTGGGCTGGCTCGAGGAGCTCGAGAACCAGCGCGCCGCGGGCGACTACGTCAAGGGCCGTCCCGCCCGCCGCTACGCGCTGCGGCGCGACGCGGGAGTGATCGTGGGCGTCGACGCCGGTCAGCACAGCGTCGGAGTCGACGTCGCTGACCTCCTCGGCGACTCGATCGCGCACCGCGTCGAGCCGGTCGAGCACGAGCCCGTCGAGGAGCTCCCGCGCGAGCGGCGCCTCGCCGACATCGAGCGGATCCTCGACCGCACGCTCCAGCAGGCGGGCGTGGCCGACGCGGGCGTGCTGGCGATCACATTCGGCGTCCCGGCCCCGGTCGACGCCGACGGCCGCTCCCCCGCCGACGACAACGGCTTCTGGAGCGCGATGAACCCCGGTCTCGCCGACCGCTTCGCCGATCGGGGCTGGCGTCCGGTGGTCGACAACGACGCCAACCTCGCGGCCCTCGCCGAGGGCTGGCGGGGTGCGGCGGTCGGGTGCTCCGACTACCTGACCCTGCTCTCGGGTGAGCGCCTGGGCGGCGGCGTCGTCCTCGGCGGCACGCTTCTCCGCGGCGCCCGCGGCCTCACCGGCGAGATGCGCTACCTCGACCTGGTCGAGGGGGTGGGCTCGGCGGAGGGTGTGGCCGCACTCGCGCGGACCTGGGCCCAGGAGGCCCTCGCGGCACAGGACCGGGCGCCCTCGCTCCTCGACGCGGCACCGCACCCGGGGGCCGAGCAGGTGCTGGCCGCCGCCGCCGCCGGGGACGCCCTCGCGCTCGCGGTCGTCGACCGCCTCGCGGTCCGACTGACGAGCGTCGCCGCGACGCTCGCCAACCTGCTGGACGTCTCGCTCCTCGTGGTCGGCGGGGCCCTGGCCGAATCCGCCGGTCCGCTGCTGGACGACGTCTCGGAGCGCATCGCTCCCCTCGTCCACGCCCCGGCACCCCGGATCGTCCCGTCGACACTGGGCGACCGCGCCGTCGCGCTCGGCGCCGTCCGAGCAGGCCTGGACCGCGTGCGCGCGGATCCGCTCGCCCTGCGGCTGACCCCCGCCGCGATCGACGCCGCGGCCGCCCGCTAACCTCGGCGGGACGTCTCGGCCTCAGCGGGACGACTCGACCTCAGCGCCGGAACGCCCGCACGATGAGCAGCACCGCGAGCAGCACCGCCACCGCGGCCGCCGTGGCGGCCGGCAGTGCGAGCAGCAGCACCAGCGCGCCGACCGCCGAGACGACCGCCGCCCAGCTGCGCAGCTCGGCCTGCTCGATCCGGCGCAGGAGGAGCACCAGGAGACCGGCGCCGACCGCGAACGCGAGCAGCGCATCCGCGTCGAGGATCACGACCGAGAGCACCGAGACCAGGCAGACGAGGAGCTGGGGAGCGACCGGCACGCCCGTCCTGGCGCTCGTGCCCGCGAGAGGACCGGGGATCTCGCCGGCGCGGACCAGCCGCACGAGGGCGCTCGCGTCGCGCCGGAGCAGCACGACGAGCGCGAGGACGCACGCGAGCACGGCGGCGACCGACACGAGCGGCTGGGCCGCGGTGCCCGCCGCGGCCGCCAGCAGCGGAGTGGGTGTCGCGGCGAGGGCCGCGGGGCCCACGAGCAGCAGGAGCCCGGCGGCCAGGGCGCCCGCGGAGAGTGCGACCACGCCCGTCGTCACGAGTGCCGACCGCAGTCGGACCCGCGTGCCGGAGGAGGCCGGGGCGACGAGGAGCAGGGCGTACGCCGCGGCGGTGGTCGCCCCCTCCGCTCCCCCGATCACCGTGTCGGAGGGAGCCGCGACGGGCGGCGTGACGAGCACCGTCACGGCCGCCGCGACCAGGAGGAGGAGGACGAGAGCACCGAGCGCCCGCGCGAGCGCCGGTCGCACCACTCCGCCGCGCAGGACGAAGACGGTGACCGCGACCACGAGGAGCACCGCCGCGGGCCGCGCGGCGGCTCCGAGCACGTGGTCGGCTGCGGTCAGGGCGAGGGCGGAGGCACCGAGGGCCCGCCCCGCCAGGGCGAGCCACTCGCCGGTGGGTCCGACGAGCACCTCGCGGCCGGAGTCGGAGACCGCTCCGATCGCGGTCAGCGCGGCCGCGATCCCGATGCCGAGCAGCAGCCACCAGCCGGCCTCGAGCGCCGCGGGCGAGAGGACGAGGAACACTCCCGCGAGTGCGATCGCGCCGACGGGCTCCGGGGGACGCACCGCATCCCGCTCACCGGTCTCGCGTCGCTCGGGCACCCGCTCACCCTAGGCCCGCACCCCTCGTGCGGGGGTTCTCCCGGTGGACACGGATTCGCGTGTCGCCTCCGGCGCCGCTCGGAGGCGCCGTCCGCACGGCGGACGAGGAAGCGACACCGGCACTCTCACACCCGACGACACCGCCGCGGACGCGCGTGCTCCCGACCTCCGGCGCGGCTCGGAGGCGTCGTCCGCAAGGCGGACGAGGAAGCGATACCGGCGGTATCGCGCCCGAGGACACCGCCGCGGACGCGCGTGCTCCCGACCTCCGGCGCGGCTCGGAGGCGTCGTGCGCAAGGCGGACGAGGAAGCGATACCGGCGGTATCGCGCCCGAGGACAACGCCGCGGACGGCCCCTCCGAGCCGTGCCGGCGCGGCCCGGAGGCGTCGGCTGCAAGGCGGAGGAGGAAGCGATACCGGCGGTATCGCGCCCGAGGACAACGCCGCGGACGGCGCCTCCGGGGCGTGCCGGGTCAGGCGTCGCCGTCGAACATGGAGGTGACGGAACCATCATCGAAGACCTCGTGGATCGCGCGTGCCAGCAGCGGCGCGATCGGGAGGATCGTCAGGCGGTCCCACTTCTTCTCCTCCGGAAGCGGGAGGGTGTCGGTGACCACGACGGAGTCGATGAACTCGGAGCTGAGGAGCTCGCGCGCCGGGTCCGAGAAGACCGCGTGGGTGGCGGCGACGACGACGCCGATCGCTCCGGCGTTCTTCAGCGCCTCGGCGGCCTTGGCGATGGTGCGGCCGGTGTCGATGAGGTCGTCGACGAGGAGGCAGACGCGGCCGCTGACCTCTCCGACGATCTCGTGGACCGAGACCTGGTTCGCGACCTTGGGGTCGCGGCGCTTGTGGATGATCGCGAGCGGCACGCCGAGCTTGTCGCTCCAGATGTCGGCGACGCGGACGCGGCCCATGTCGGGCGAGACGACCGTGAGAGTCGAGGGGTCGAGCTTCTCGCGGAAGTGCTCGAGCAGCACCGGCATGGCGAAGAGGTGATCGACGGGGCCGTCGAAGAATCCCTGGATCTGCGCGGCGTGCAGATCGACCGACATGATGCGGTCGGCTCCGGCGGCCTTGAACAGGTCGGCGACGAGGCGGGCCGAGATCGGCTCGCGGCCGCGGCCCTTCTTGTCCTGGCGGGCGTAGGGGTAGAACGGCGCGACGACCGTGATCCGCTTCGCCGAGGCGCGCTTGAGCGCGTCGACCATGATGAGCTGCTCCATGAGCCACTCGTTGATCGGCGAGGTGTGCGACTGGAGGACGAACACGTCGCCTCCGCGCACGGACTCGCCGTAGCGGACGTACAGCTCGCCGTTGGCGAAGGTGCGCCCCTCGGTGGTCACGAGCTCGGTGCCCAGCTCGTGGGCGACCGCTTCCGCCAGTGCCGGATGCGCCCTCCCCGAGACGAGGACCAGGCTCTTCTTGTTGCTGGCGGTGATGCCCGTCACTGTTCTCCGCTTCCTCCGGTCGGCTGGTCCGAGCCCTCGGGCTCGAGCACCCGGGCGGCCTCGGCGGCGGTCGCCGCCGCGGTCCCGGGTCGGTGGGTCTGCACCCAACCGGCCATGTTGCGCTGCGGAGCGACGGTGATGCCGAGGGCTCCGGCCGGGATGTCCTTGCGGACGACCGTTCCAGCACCCGTGTACGCTCCGTCCCCGATTCTAACGGGGGCGACGAAGACGTTGTGCGACCCGGCGCGCACGTGCGACCCGACCACGGACGCCGCCTTGGTCACTCCGTCGTAGTTGGCGAAGATCGAGCCCGCGCCGATGTTCGACTCCTCGCCGATGGTCGCGTCGCCGACGTACGAGAGGTGCGGCACCTTCGATCCGGCGCCGATGACGGCGTTCTTGGTCTCGACGTAGGTGCCGATCTTGCCCTTCGCACCGAGCACGGTGCCCGGGCGGAGGAAGGAGAACGGCCCGACCTGGGCGCCCGCGCCGATCACGGCGAGGGTGGCGTCCGAGCGCTTCACGACGGCGTCCTCGCCGATCTCGCAGGAGTCGAGGGTCGTGTCGGGGCCGATGACCGCGCCCGTCGCGATGACGGTCGGTCCCTTGATCTGCGTGCCGGGGAGGATCTCGACGTCGGGCGCGAGGACCGCGTCCACGTCGATCCAGGTCGTCGCCGGATCCTGGATCGTGACGCCCTCGAGCTGCCACCGGCGGACGATGCGGGCGTTCAGCTCGACTGCCGCGTCCGAGAGCTGCGCGCGGTCGTTGATGCCGGCGACGAGCCACCGGTCCTGCACGGGCACGGCCTCGATCGCGCGGCCGGCGGCCTTGAGCGCGGCCGCGGCGTCGGTGAGGTACATCTCCCGCTGCGCGTTGTCCATGCCGATGCCGCCGATGACGGCTCGGAGGGCCGCGGCGTCGAAGGCGTAGACGCCGGCGTTGACCTCGGCGATGGCGAGCTGGTCGGCGTCGGCGTCCTTCTGCTCGACGATGGAGGCGAAGCCGCCGTCCTCGCCGCGGACGATCCGGCCGAAGCCGGTCGGGTCCTCGAACACGCACGAGAGCATCGTCAGGGCGTTCGCCGCACCCACGTGCGCGTCGACCAGGCGCCGCAGGGTCGGTGCGTCCAGGAGCGGCACGTCGGCGCTCAGGACCACGACGGTCCCGGCGAAGTCGGCGGGCAGAGCGGCCAGACCGAGCTCGACGGCGCGGCCCGTGCCCGGCACCTCGTCCTGGTCGACGACGAGAGCCGCCGGCGTGTGCTCGAGCACCGCTTCCGCGACGCGCTCGCGCTCGTGGCGCACGACGGTCACGACGTGCCCGGCCTCGAGCGAGGCCGCGGTGTCGAGGACGTGGCCGAGCAGCGGCCGTCCGGCCAGGCGGTGCAGGACCTTGGGCGTGCGGGACTTCATGCGGGTGCCCTGGCCTGCGGCCAGGATCACGACCGCGAGCGTGCTGTCGATGATCGCGTCTCCTCTTCGGCGGGCGCACCGGGACCGGCGCACCTTCGTCTCCCCGCTCCGCCACCAGGATTCGAACCTGGACCGGACAGCTCCAAAGGCTGCCGTGCTGCCGTTACACCATGGCGGACCGCGCTCGCGCGCGTCGACCATCCTGCCATCCGGCCGGGACCCCCAGAAATCTCCGGGGCCGCCCGTTCGCGACTCCCGGAGCGGACCGTCGCGGCCCGCACCCGCCACAATGGAGGAGTGAGCGCGAACGACGAGGTCGACGGCATCGTCGACGCCTGGGTGAGGGAACGACCCGACCTGGACTTCACGCCGCTGCAGGTCTTCTCCCGCATGCGGCGGCTGGCCAAGCAGCTCGAGCGCGCCCGCGGGATCGCCTTCGGCCGCTCGGAGCTCGAGACGTGGGAGTTCGACGTGCTCTCGGCGCTGCGCCGCGCCGGCGCCCCCTACCGCCTCTCCCCCAAGCAACTGCTGCAGGCGACCATGGTCACCAGCGGCACCATGACCAACCGCATCGACCGCCTCGTCGAGCGCGAGCTGGTCGAGCGCCTCGACGACCCGAACGACGGGCGCGGCGTCCTCGTCCAGATGACGCCGTCCGGCCTCGCCCGCGTCGACGCCGCGATCACCCGGCTGGTCGACGCCGAGCAGGAGCTGCTGGGCGCGCTGACGCACGCGCAGCAGGAGCGGCTGGCCCAGCTGCTCCGCAAGCTCTCGCTCGACTTCGGCTAGGGCCCTAGCCCTCCAGCTGCTCCGAGAGCTCCAGCCAGCGCAACTCGAGCTCGGCGGTCTCGTCCTCATAGCCCCGGAGCGTCGCGTTGAGCGCCAGGATGCCGTCGTAGTCGTCCTGATCGTGCGTCGCCATCTTCTCGTGCACCGTCTTCGCGAGCTGGGTGAGCTTGTGCAGGCGCCGGTCGATCGCCGACACCTCCTTCTCGGCGGTGCGCCGCTCGGCGCCGCCGAGTCCCGGGGGCGCCGCGGAGGTGGACGACGACAGGGCCGCGGGCCCCGCCTTCTCGAGCGCGCGACGCAGCTCGAGGTACTGCTCCACGCCTCCCGGCAGGTGCCGGAACGCGCCCTCGAGCACCGCGTACTGCTGATCGGTGACGCGCTCGAGCAGGTACCGGTCGTGCGAGACGACGAGCAGCGTGCCGGGCCACGAGTCGAGGAGGTCCTCGATCGCCGCGAGCATGTCGGTGTCGAGGTCGTTGGTGGGCTCGTCGAGGATCAGCACGTTGGGCTCGCTCAGCAGGATCAGCAGGAGCTGCAGACGGCGGCGCTGGCCACCCGAGAGATCCTTCACCGGCGTCGAGAGCTGCGCGCTCGAGAAGCCGAGGCGCTCGAGCAGCTGGCCCGGCGTCATGTCCTTGCCGCCGATGGAGTAGCTGGTGCGCTGCTGCGCGATGATCTCGCGGACGGGCTGGTGCTGCACCTCCGTGAGCTCGCGCAGCTGCTGGTCGAGGATCGCGACGCGCACCGTGGTGCCGCGCTTCACCTTCCCGCTCGTGGGCTCGACGCTGCCGGCGACCAGGCCCAGGAGGGTCGACTTGCCCGCGCCGTTCACGCCGAGGATGCCGGTGCGCTCGCCCGGCGCGATCCGCCACTCGATGCGGTTGAGCACCGTCCGCTCGCCGTAGCGCACGGTCACGTCCAGCAGGTCGACGACGTCCTTGCCCAGTCGCGAGACCGCGAGCTGCGACAGCGAGACGGAGTCGCGCACGGGCGGCTCGTCCTCGATCAGCTGGTTCGCCGCATCGATGCGGAACTTGGGCTTCGCGGTGCGGGCGGGGGCTCCGCGGCGCAGCCACGCGAGCTCCTTCTTCATCAGGTTCTGGCGCTTGGCCTCCATGGTCGAGGCCATCCGGTCGCGCTCGACGCGCTGCAGGATGTAGGCCGCGTAGCCGCCCTCGAAGGGCTCGACGATGCGGTCGTGCACCTCCCACGTGGCGGTGCAGATCTCGTCGAGGAACCAGCGGTCGTGGGTCACGACGGCGAGGCCGCCGGAGGCCGTGGCCCAGCGGCGCTTGAGGTGCTCGGCGAGCCAGGCGATGCCCTCGACGTCGAGGTGGTTGGTGGGCTCGTCGAGGAACACCACGTCCCAGTCGCCGACGAGGAGCTTCGCGAGGGCGACCCGGCGGCGCTGGCCGCCCGAGAGCGAGCCGACGACGCCGTCCCACGGCACGTCGCGCAGGAGTCCGGCGATCACGTCGCGGGTGCGCGCGTCGCCCGCCCACTCGTGCTCCTCGAGTCCGCCGACGACCGCCTGCGCGACCGTGAGCTCCTCGTCGACCGTGTCGGCCTGGTCGAGCATGCCGAGCGTGACGCCGCGCCGGTGCGTGACGCGACCCGCGTCCGGCTCGATGCGCTGCGCGAGCAGGCGAAGGAGGGTCGACTTGCCGTCGCCGTTGCGGCCGACGATGCCGATGCGGTCGCCCTCCTCGATGCCGAGGGAGACGTCGTCGAAGATCACCCGCGTGGGGTACTCGAGTCGCAGCGCCTCAGCGCCCAGGAGATGTGCCATAGGGATCGATTTTACGGGGCTCCGCGGCGACCCGGCCGACAGCTAGGCGACGGTGACGGTCCGGAGGTGCCAGCCGGTGGCTCCGTCGGGAGCCGGCGGCGCCTCGTCGGAGGTCTGGGTGAGCCCCTCGGAGTCGGTGGCCCGCACGAGCAGGACGTGATCGCCGGGCAGCGCGTCCCACTCGTAGACCCACTGGATCCACGTGTCGGCGGTGACCGCCTCGGCCAGGCGCGCGCTCTGCCACACTCCCCCGTCGACCTGCACCTCGACCTTCGAGATGCCGGTGTGCGGAGCCCAGGCGACTCCGGCGACCGCGACCGTGCCGGCGGCGACCGCCTGACCCTGGCGCGGCACGTCGATCCGCGACTCGACCTTGATCGGGCCGCGCTCCGTCCAGCCGCGTGTCGACCAGTAGGCGACGTCGTCGGCGAACGTCGTGACCTTCAGCTCGGTGACCCACTTGGTCGCCGAGACGTAGCCGTAGAGCCCGGGCACGACCATCCGCACCGGGAAGCCGTGCTCGACCGGGAGGGGCTCTCCGTTCATCCCGACGGCGAGGATGCTCGCCCGGTTCGCATCGGCCAGCACCTCGAGCGGACTGGAGGCGGTGAAGCCGTCGATGCTGCGCGAGAGGACCATGTCGGCGCCCGCGGTCGGCCGCGCGCGGGCGAGGAGCTCGCGGATCGGGTAGCCGAGCCACAGCGCGGTGCCGATCAGATCGCCGCCCACCTCGTTCGAGACGCACGACAGGGTCACCAGGTGCTCCTCGAGCGGCAGGGCCAGCAGCTCGTCCCAGGTGAGCACGATCTCCTCCTCGACCATGCCGTGGATCCGGAGCGACCAGTCCGCCGGGTCGACCGACGGCACCGAGAGTGCCGTGTCGATGCGGTAGAACTCGGCGTTCGGAGTGACGAAGGAGCTGATGCCCTCGACGTCGTCGAGGACAGCGGCGGCCGGGACGGGTGCGGCGGCGGACGCGGCCTTCGGCAGCGCCACGGCCTCGCGGACGGCGGTGACCGCCGCGGAGGCGGCGGTGGCCATGCGGGCGCCGACGCCCACCACGACGGCGGCGGCTCCGGCGATGCCGACCAGGCGGAGGAAGGACCTGCGGTCGGTCCCGCCCTGCGCGGGCTCCTCGTCCCAGGCGCGCAGCCGGGCGGAAGCGGTCCGGAGCACCAGCGCGCCGGCGACCATGCCGACGATGCTCGGAGCGGCCGAGAGCCCGGTCGCGCCCTCCCGTGTGACCGCGGCGAGGGCGCCGAGACCGGCGACGACCACGAGGACCAGCGCGCCCAGCGGCGGGCGGCGGAACTCCAGCAGTCCCGCCGCGACCGCGAGCAGCGCGACCGCGAACGCGAGCGAGGCGAGCAGGACGATCTTGTCGCCCGTCCCGAACAGCGCGATCACCGTGTCCTTCACGCCGGGCGGCACGATGTCGATGACGAACCCGCCGACCGCGACGAGCGGTCCGCCTCCCGCACCGGTGAACACGGCCACGAGCTCGGCGCTCGCGAGGGCGACGAGGGCGGAGACGATCCCCGTGAGGATCGCGAGCAGTGCGGCTCTTCTGGGGGGCATGAGCCGCACTCTAAGCCACTCCGCGGGGTGCGGGCTGGGGCCCGCTCAGATCGAGAGGAGTCTCGCTCCGTGCACGGGCCCGGTCACGCGGAGGGCCTTGTAGCGCGCGGTCGTCAGCTCCAGCTGGAGCTCGAGCGCCGCATCCGCGTCGGCCGCGAGGAAGGCGACGGTCGGACCCGAGCCCGAGACGAGCCCGCCGAGGGCGCCGCTCTCCTCGCCGCGCTCCAGGATCCGTGCCAGACCCGGCTGCAGGTGCAGCGCCGGAGCCTGGAGGTCGTTGTGCATCGCGTCGGCGAGCATCGCCGCGTCGCCCGCCCGCAGCGCCTGCAGCACGTTGGGGTCGACGCTCGGCGAGGCCGAGATGGGGCGGAAGTCGTGCAGGTGCCGCTCGCGGTGGCGGTCGAGCTCGCTGTAGACCTCCGGAGTCGAGAGCCCCTGCTCGGAGAGCACGAGCACCCACTCGAAGCGGCCCTTCGCGAGTGCGGGGCTCAGCTCGTCGCCGCGGCCCACTCCGATCGCGGTGCCACCGGTGAAGGCGAAGGGCACGTCGGCGCCGAGGCTCGCGGCGATGCCGAGGAGCTGCTCCCGCGTGCAGGCCGTGCCCCACAGTGCGTCGCAGGCGAGGAGCGTCGCGGCCGCGTCGGCCGACCCTCCGCCCATGCCGCCGGCGATCGGGACGTTCTTCTCGATCTCGAGGTGGACGCCCCCGCGGTGGCCCGTCGCTCGTGCGAGCGCTCTCGCGGCCTTGATGGCGAGGTTGCTGCCGTCGACGGCGAGGCCGCTCGTGTCGATCGAGCCCGAGAAGGCGACCGAGAAGTCGTCGGCGGCACTGGCGCGCACGTCCTCGTAGAGCGAGAGCGACTGGAACGCGGTCGCGAGCTCGTGGTAGCCGTCCTCGCGGACGGCCCCCACCTTGAGGAAGACGTTGATCTTGCCGGGTGCCCGCGCGTGGACCACGGTCGACGTCGCGCGAGCAGCCATGCCTCCAAGCTACAGGGTGGTGGAGGGGCCCTCGTGCCCGTCGGACGGGTCCGCCCCGGGGTCCTCCTCGACCGGGTCCGGCACGGTGCCGCCACGGGTCGGCACGCGAGCGGGGTCGAGCGTCCGGCCCAGCGCGACGAAGGAGTCGACGGTCAGCTCCTCGCCGCGAGCCGTCTGCGGGACGCCCGCCGACTCGAGGGCGGCGATCGCCGAGGCGCTGTCACCGAAGAGCGGGGCGAGGGACTGGCGGAGCATCTTCCTCCGCTGGGCGAACGCCGCGTCGACGACCGCGAAGACGGTCCGGCGCAGGGTCTCGTCGCCCGGCTCCTCACCGCGCTCGAACGCCACGAGCACGCTGTCGACGTTGGGGACGGGCCAGAAGATCTGCCGCGAGACGGTGCCGCCGGTCGAGAACGAGCCGAACCAGGCGGCCTTCACGCTCGGGCCGCCGTAGACCTTGGAACCCGGGCCGGCGGCGAGCCGGAGGCCGACCTCGGACTGCACCATGACCACTCCGGAGCGGATGCTCGGGAAGTGCTCGAGGAAGTGCAGCAGCACCGGCACCGAGATGTTGTACGGGAGGTTCGCCACGAGACGGACGGGATCGCCCGGCAGCTCGAGCACGCGCATCGCGTCGGCGTGCACCACGTGCAGGTCGGCCGCGGGCGCCATCAGCTCGACCGTGCGCGGGAGCTGCTCGGCGAGCCGCCCGTCGATCTCGACGGCCACGACCTGCGCGCCGGCCTCGAGCAGGCCCAGCGTCAGCGAGCCGAGGCCGGGGCCGATCTCGACCACGGTCTCGCCCGCCTGCACGCGCGCGAGCTTGACGATGCGGCGCACGGTGTTGGCGTCGTGCACGAAGTTCTGGCCGAGCTTCTTGGTCGGCGTCACGTCGAGCAGCTGCGCGAGGTCGCGGATCTCGGCGGGGCCGAGCAGTCGCGGCACGGCGGCCGCCTCGGCCCGGGCCGCGTGGCGACCGCTCATGCCAGCTGCCCCACGGGCTCCGTCGGCTCCGAGCCGACCTCGCCGCCCCACTCGCCGTAGACCTGCTCGGTGTTGGAGGCGATGGTCGCGGCGAGGTGTCCCACGTCGGTCTCGAGGTGCAGCGCCATCGCGCGCAGGGTGTGCGGGAGGAGGTACGGCGCGTTCGGACGGCCCCGCAGCGGGCTCGGAGTGAGGAACGGCGCGTCCGTCTCGACGAGGATCAGGTGCCGCGGAGTGACCGACAGCGCCTCGCGCAGCGACTCCGCGTTCTTGAAGGTGACGTTGCCCGCGAAGGAGAGGTACCACCCCTCCTCGGCGCACATCCGGGCCATCTCGGCGTCGCCCGAGAAGCAGTGGAAGACGGTGCGCTCGGGGGCGCCGACGCGGCGGAGCGCGTCCATGACCTCGCGGTGCGCGTCACGGTCGTGGATCTGCAGCGCGATCCCGTTCTCCTTGGCGATGCGGATGTGCTCCTCGAACGAGCGGAACTGGGCTCCGCGCCCGCTCTCGCCGGTGCGGAAGAAGTCGAGCCCGGTCTCGCCGACGGCGCGCACGCGCGGCTGGGTCGCGAGCTCGGCGATCACCGCGAGGGCGTCGTCGAGCTCACCGCGGGCGTCGAGCTCGGGCGCCTCGTTGGGGTGGATCGCGACGGCGGCCAGCATGCGCGGCTCGGACGCCGCCATCTCGGCCGACCAGCGGCTGGTCGCCACGTCGGTGCCGACCTGGACGACTCCGCGCACGCCCACCGTGGAGGCGCGGTCGAGCTGCTCGCGGTAGTCGAGCGGCTCGAGGCCGTCAGCGATCTCGAGGTGCGTGTGGTTGTCGTAGACGGGGACCACGAGGGCCTCGGGCAGCGGAGGGTACGTCAGGTCGCGGCCGGAGGTGTTCTCGCGGGCGCGGACGTGCTGGCTGTCGCTCATGCGCTCCAGGCTACCGGGAGGGCTTGCAGGGCCCGCGTTCGGGGCGGAGGGGATCTCGAGCCCCCTCTGCTGGTCGAGTAGGCCCGCAGGGCCGTATCGAGACCCACCGACCTCGGACATCGGGGATCTCGATACGCCCGCTCCGCGGGCTACTCGATCAGCAAGGAGGGCGGGCCGCCCGCCGCGCGAGCACCAGCGGAGGGGCGCCCGCTGCGCGGGCACGAGCAGCAGGGCCGGTCAGCTCGCGGGTGCCTCGATGCGCGGGAAGAGGGCCTCGAGGGTGCCGACCGTCGTGCCGACCGGCAGGCGGCCCCACTCCCCCGCCGCGCGGATCCGCTGAGCGGGCAGCGCGCCGAGCGACTCCTCGACGCCGAGCGCCGTCCAGAGCTTCGCGGTCGCGCGGGGCACGACCGGCGAGAGCAGCACGGCGAGGGCGCGCAGCCCCTCCGTCGCCGTGTAGAGGACGGTGCCGAGCCGCTCGCGGTCGGCGTCGTTCTTGGCCAGGGCCCACGGCTCCTGCTCGGTGATGTAGCCGTTCAGCTCGTCGACGATGGTCCACACCGCGGTGATCGCGTCGTGGATCGCGAGCGAGTCGATCGCCGCGTCGGCGGCGGCGGCCGCCTCGGCCACGGTGCGCTGGACGCGCTCCTCCGCCGCGGTCGCCTCGGCGGGTGCCGGCACGACGCCGTCGTAGTAGCGGTTGAGCATGGCGATCACACGCGAGGCGAGATTGCCGAAGCCGTTCGCGAGCTCGGCCTGGTAGCGCGCCGACAGGTCCTCCCACGAGAACGAGCCGTCCTGGCCGAACGTGATCGCGCGCATGAAGTAGTAGCGGAACGCGTCGGAGCCGAACGTGTCGGTGATCTGCTCGGGAGCGATGCCGGTGAGCTTCGACTTCGACATCTTCTCGCCGCCGACCAGCAGCCAGCCGTGGCCGAAGACCTGCCTCGGCACGTCGAGCCCGGCGGCCATGAGCATGGCGGGCCAGATCACCGCGTGGAAGCGGAGGATGTCCTTGCCGACGATGTGGGTCGCCGGCCAGCGGCGCGCGAACTCCTCGTCGTCCTGGCCGTAGCCGACGGCGGTGACGTAGTTGAGCAGCGCGTCGAACCAGACGTAGACGACGTGCGAGTCGTCCCACGGCACCTTCACGCCCCAGTCGAAGCTCGAGCGCGAGATCGAGAGGTCGGCGAGCCCCTGGCGCACGAAGCTGACCACCTCGTTGCGGGCCGACTCCGGCTGCACGAAGTCGGGGCGCTCCTCGTAGAGCGCGAGCAGGCGCTCGGTGTACTCGCTCATCTTGAAGAAGTAGTTCTTCTCGCTGAGCAGCTCGACCGGCTTGGAGTGGATCTTGCAGACGTACTGGCCCTCGTACTCGCCGGCGCCCTCGTCGAGGTCCGAGAGCTGCTTGTACTCCTCGCAGCCCACGCAGTAGTAGCCCTCGTACTCGCCGGTGTAGATCGCGCCGGCGTCGTAGAGCCTCTGCAGGAACTTCTGCACGTTGACCTCGTGCCGCTCGTCCGTGGTGCGGATGAAGTCGTCGTTCGCGATGTCGATGGTGCTCAGGAGCGGCTGCCACGCGGTCTCGACGAGGCGGTCGGCCCACGCCTTGGGCGTCGTGCCGTTGGCGGTCGCGGTGCGCAGGATCTTCTGGCCGTGCTCGTCCGTGCCGGTGAGGAGCCAGGTGTCGTCGCCCGCCTGACGGTGCCAGCGGGTCAGCACGTCCGCCGCGACCTCCGTGTACGCGTGCCCGATGTGGGGGACGTCGTTGACGTAGAAGATCGGGGTCGTGAGATAGAAGGAGGCGCCGTCGGACATGGCGACCATCCTATTCACCGCGCGGGCCCGCCCCTCCCGTGTGACGACGCCGCCCCTCCCGTGCGACGACGCGGCGTGCTCAGCCGCGGCGGGAGG
>NZ_JAMRYM010000030.1:0-34959 GCF_023743255.1 Rathayibacter rubneri
CCCGTGCCCCCGCGCACCTCACCCGTCACGCTCGTCCCGCCCCTCGCCTCCGGAGGCCTCCCGTCATGACCGACCCCATCCGCATCGTCCTCGTCGACGACCAGGCGCTGTTCCGCGCCGGCATCCGCATGCTGCTCAGCTCGCAGCCCGACCTCGAGGTGGTCGGCGAGGCCTCCGACGGCGCCGAGGGCGCTGAGGTCGTCGCCCGGGTCGCACCGGACGTCGTGCTGATGGACATCCGCATGCCCGGCGTCGACGGCATCGAGTCGACGCGGCGGATCCTCGCCCGCGCCGCCGAGACGGGGACGCCCGCCCCGCGCATCCTCGTGCTGACGACCTTCGATCTCGACGAGGCCGCGGCCCGGGCCATCCGCGCCGGGGCGAGCGGCTTCCTCCTCAAGGACACCGAGCCCGGCTTCCTCCTCGCCTCGGTGCGGACGGTGCACGCGGGCACGGCCGTGGTCGCGGCCTCCGCCACGCGCGAGCTCTTCGAGCACTTCGGCGCACCGGGCAGCGGTCGGGAGACCCCCGTCGCGTTCTCGACGCTCACCGACCGCGAGCGCGAGATCTTCCACCACGCGGCGCGAGGGCTCAGCAACACCGAGATCGCGACGGCCGAGTTCCTCAGCGAGGCGACCGTCAAGACCCACATCAGCCGCACGCTGGGCAAGCTGGGCCTCCGCGACCGCGTGCAGCTGGTCGTCTACGCCTACGAGAACGGCCTCGTCGCCTGAGAGCGCCCGGGTGACCTGGGCGCGGAGGCAGTGCTAGCCTGGCCCCGTGCGCTTCGGTCTGCTCCTTCTTAGCTGCCGCGACGAGTCCTAACCCCCAGGCCTCCCTCGTCGCGGAGTCCGTCGACGCCTGATCGCAGTTCCCTCCGCGAGGTCGCATCCGATTCCCGGATCCCCGCGAGACCGACACGGGCGCGCATCCGCGCCAGGAGACCCTCATGAAGAACACGCAGAAGCCCTCGACCATGCCGATCCACAAGTACCGGCCGTACCACGAGCAGATCGCGGTCGACCTGCCCGACCGCACGTGGCCGACCAAGCGCATCACGACCGCGCCGCGCTGGTGCGCCGTCGACCTCCGCGACGGCAACCAGGCACTGATCGACCCGATGAGCCCCGAGCGCAAGCGGATCATGTTCGATCTGCTGGTCTCCATGGGATACAAGGAGATCGAGGTCGGCTTCCCGAGCGCCAGCCAGACCGACTTCGACTTCGTCCGCAGCCTCATCGAGGAGGGCGCGATCCCCGAGGACGTCACCATCCAGGTGCTGACGCAGGCGCGGGACCACCTGATCGAGCGCACGTACGAGTCGATCCGGGGCGCCCGCCAGGCGATCGTGCACCTGTACAACTCCACCAGCGTTCTGCAGCGCGAGGTCGTGTTCCGCAAGGACCGCCAGGGGATCATCGACATCGCCCTGGCCGGCGCCCGCAAGTGCCGCGAGATGGAGGCGTCGGTCCCCGGCACCACCGTCTACTACGAGTACTCGCCCGAGAGCTACACGGGCACGGAGCTCGAGTTCGCCCGCGAGATCTGCGACCGGGTGGTCGAGGTCTTCGAGCCGACCCCCGACCGCAAGGTGATCCTCAACCTGCCCGCGACCGTCGAGATGGCCACGCCGAACGTGTACGCCGACTCGATCGAGTGGATGAGCCGCAACCTGGCTCAGCGCGAGAACATCATCCTGTCGCTGCACCCCCACAACGACCGCGGCACCGCCGTCGCCGCCGCCGAGCTGGGCTACCTGGCCGGCGCCGACCGCATCGAGGGCTGCCTCTTCGGCAACGGCGAGCGCACCGGCAACGTCGACCTCGTCGCACTGGGCGTCAACCTGTTCACGCAGGGCATCGATCCGCAGATCGACTTCGGCGACATGGACGGCATCAAGCGCACAGCGGAGTACTGCAACCAGCTGGCCGTGCCGGAGCGCAGCCCCTGGGCGGGCGACCTGGTCTTCACCGCGTTCAGCGGCTCGCACCAGGACGCGATCAAGAAGGGCTTCGAGGCCATGGAGGCCGAGGCCGAGCGCACCGGTCGCGGCGTCGACGAGCTCACCTGGGCCGTGCCCTACCTGCCGGTCGACCCCAAGGACCTGGGCCGCTCGTACGAGGCGGTCATCCGTGTGAACTCGCAGTCGGGCAAGGGCGGAGTCGCGTACCTGCTGAAGACCGACCACGCGCTGGACCTGCCGCGCCGCCTCCAGATCGAGTTCTCGGGAGTCGTGCAGGCCAAGACCGACGCCGAGGGCGGCGAGGTCACGAGCGAGCAGATCTGGACGATCTTCCAGGACGAGTACCTGCCTGCTCCCGCGCACCGCGCCGACGAGAAGTGGGGCCGGTTCGAGCTGACCCGCACCAGCACGTCGAGCGACCTGGGCGGCACCATCGCCCTGAACGCGGTGCTGCGCGTCGGCGACGAGATCATCGAGGCGAACGCCTCGGGCAACGGCCCGGTCAACGCCTTCGAGTCCGTGCTGAGCCAGCACGGCGTCGAGGTGCGGGTGCTGGACTACGTCGAGCACGCCCTCAGCGCGGGCGGCGACGCGCTGGCCGCGTCCTACGTCGAGTGCTCGGTCAACGGCCGCACGCTGTGGGGCGTGGGCGTCGACGCCGACATCTCGACCGCGTCGCTCAAGGCGATCGTCTCGGCCGTCAACCGCGCACTGCGCGAGGAGGCCCCTGACCGCGAGCTGGCGTCCGCCTCCGTCTGACGCGCGTCCGTCCTCCGGCCCCGCCGAAGAACCCCGGACCGTCGAGGGAACCCCGGACCGTCGAGGGAGCCTGCACCAGCGGGTTCCCTCGCCGGGTCGGGGTTCCGTCGGTCCGGGGGGTCAGGCGCGGCGGCGCCAGCGGAGGCGCGGCACGCCGCTGAGGGCGCGCTGCTCGGGCAGGCTCCAGCCGTAGCGCACGGCGAGCAGACGGATGAGCGTGGTGACGCCCACGGCGAGCGGCGCCGCGAAGTCGATCAGCATCCCGAAGCGCAGGCCCGCGACGAGGACGGCCGTGCCCGCGGTGGCGGCGACGGCGTAGAGCGAGCCGACGTGCATCAGCGCGATCGGCCGGTTCAGCAGGATGTCGCGGATGACGGACCCGCCCACCGCCGACACCGTGCCGACGAAGACGGCCGGCACCTCCGGCACTCCGAGCGCCAGCGCCTTCGTGGTGCCGATCGCGCCGAAGAGGCCCAACGTCAGGGCGTCGAGGGCGGTGATCGTGCCGTCGACCCGGTTGAGCACGTGCTGCAGCAGCATCCCGAGGAGCGAGGCCGTCACCGCCACGATCAGGTACGCGTTGGTGTGCAGGGCCACCAGCGGCGTCTGGAGCAGCAGATCGCGCAGGACACCGCCCCCGAGGCCCGTGGCCGTGCCGATGATCGTCACTCCGAGCAGGTCGATACGGCGATCGCGGAACTCGCCCGCGAACATCGCTCCCTGCAGGCAGCCGATGGCGATCGCCAGGAGGTCGGCCCAGGCGGGGATCACGAAGAGGGTGTCGGCCACCGGCCCATCGTTCCACGCTGCGACCGGTCGACCGGCCCGGCGGCCGGGAGGTTGTCGGTGTCGGGGAGGATAATCGAGTGCATGCCCACCTATCGTGACGAAGCCGTGGTGCTCCGCACGCACAAGCTGGGCGAGGCCGACCGCATCGTGACCCTGCTCTCCCGCGGGCACGGCAAGATCCGCGCGGTCGCCAAGGGCGTCCGCAAGACCGGGTCCAAGTTCGGCTCGCGGCTCGAGCCGTTCATGGTCGCCGACCTGCAGCTCTACGAGGGCCGCAGCCTCGACATCGTCACGCAGGCCGAGTCGATCGGCGCGTACGGCGCTCTGATCGCCGCCGACTACGACTGCTACACCGCGGCGAACGCGATGGTCGAGACGGCCGACCGGCTGACCGACTCCGACGCGTCCCTCCAGCAGTACCTGCTGCTCGTCGGCGCCCTGCGCTCGCTCTCGCGTCGCGAGCACGAGGCGGTGCTCACCCTCGACTCCTACCTCCTGCGCGCACTGTCGATCGCAGGATGGGCGCCGAGCTTCGAGGACTGCGCCCGATGCGGCGCCCCCGGCCCGCACGGCGCCGTCGTCGTGCAGATGGGTGGCGTCGTCTGCCAGGACTGCACCCCGCCCGGTGCTCCGCGCGTCGCTCCGGAGGTCGTCGTCCTGCTCGGAGCGCTCCTCACCGGAGACTGGACGCACGCCGAGACGACCGAGCCCTCGACGCGATCGCGGGCGAGCGGAGTCGTCGCCGCCTACACGCAGTTCCACCTCGAACGCGGACTGAGATCACTGGAGCACGTCACCCGATGAAGCCCTTCACGCACAAGGACGCCGAGCCCTACCGCGAGCTCGACTGGACCGGCGTCCACCCGCCCGAGATCCCCCGGAAGGCCGTGCCCGGCCACGTCGCGATCGTGATGGACGGCAACGGCCGCTGGGCGAACGGCCGCGGACTCACGCGCATCGAGGGGCACAAGCGCGGCGAGGCCGCCCTGCTCGACGTCGTGGCGGGAGCGATCCAGATCGGCGTGAAGCACCTCAGCGTGTACGCGTTCTCGACCGAGAACTGGAAGCGGTCGCCCGAGGAGGTGCGCTTCCTGATGGGCTTCAACCGCGACGTCCTGCACCGCCGCCGCGACCAGCTCAACGAGTGGGGTGTGCGCATCCGCTGGGCCGGCCGCAAGCCCCGGCTCTGGGCCTCGGTGATCAACGAGCTCCAGTTCGCCGAGAAGCTGACCGAGGGCAACGACGTCCTCACGCTCACGATGTGCGTGAACTACGGCGGGCGGACCGAGATCGCGGACGCCGTGCAGCGTCTCGCGGGCGAGGTCGCTGCGGGCAGGCTGAAGCCGTCCGGCATCACCGAGAAGACCATCGCGAAGGCGCTCTATGTGCCCGAGATGCCCGATGTCGACCTCTTCGTCCGCTCCTCCGGCGAGCAGCGGACGAGCAACTTCCTGCTCTGGCAGAGCGCCTACGCCGAGATGGTGTTCCTCGACCGGCTCTGGCCGGACTTCTCGCGCACGGATCTCTGGGAGGCGATCGAGCACTACTCCGGACGCTCCCGCCGCTTCGGCGGTGCCGTCGACGTGCCGGGGGCGTCGACGTGATCCGCGTCGGCATCGTCGGCTACGGACTGGCCGGCAGTGTCTTCCACGCGCCGTTCCTGGCGGCCGATCCGGCCTTCGGGATCGTCGCGATCGCGACGTCGAACGCCGAGCGCGCGGCGTCGGCGGCCGCCTCTCATCCGGGTGCGCGCATCGTGCCCGACCTCGACGCGGTGCTCGCGGAGCGTCCGGAGCTCGTGGTTCTCGCGTCCCCGCCGTCGGTGCACCGAGAGCAGGCCGTGGCCGTGCTCGAGGAGGGCGTCGCGGTGGTCGTCGACAAGCCGTTCGCGCCGAGCGTCGCCGACGCCGAGGCGATCATCGCGGCGTCCGAGGCGAGCGGAGCGCCGGTGCTCGTCTTCCAGAACCGCCGCTGGGACGCCGACCTCCTGACCCTGCAGCGGCTCCTCCGCGAGGGTGCACTCGGCGACGTCCTCCGCTTCGAGTCGACCTTCGAGCGCTGGAGCGCTCCGAAGACCGGCCGCTGGCAGGGCGAGATCGGCCCCGAGCAGGGTGGCGGGATCCTCTTCGATCTCGGCAGCCACCTCGTCGACCAGGCGCTGGTCCTCTTCGGGCCGGCCGTGGTCACCGCGGCCGAGACGAGCATCGTTCACCCGGGCGGCGCGAGCGAGGACGACGCGTTCCTCTCGCTGCTGCACGAGAGCGGCGTGCGCTCGCACCTCGCGATGAGCCGCGTCGCCCGCGCCTCCGGGCCGCGGTTCCGCGTGCTCGGCACGTCGGCGGCCTTCTCGGTCGACGGCCTGGATCCGCAGGAGCACGCGCTGCGTCACGGGGGAGCCCGCCCCGACGACGCGGACTTCGGCGAGGTCCCGCGCCGGGCGTGGGGGGTGCTGACTGACGACTCCGGATCGCGCGCGGTCCCGAGCGAGCGGGGCCGCTACGCCGCCTTCTACGACGGAGTCGCCCGCACCCTGCTCGAGGCAGCGCCGCCGCCCGTCGACGTGCGGGAGGCCCTGGCGGTCGTCGCTGTCATCGAGCAGGCGCACCGCCTCGCCGCCCGCTGAGTACCGACGCGCCCGGCGAGGGTGCGGTCTTGGCGATCGAGCGGGGGAGGGGGATCCTCGAAGGGTGAGTACTCCGGGCCCGTCCATGACCGCTCTGCGCGAGCGGTTCGCCGGAGCGCGCGGGTACCACAACGCCTGCACCCTCGGCCTGCCGCCGCGCGAGAGCGTCGAGGCGCTGAGGGCCGACCTCGACCGCTGGTCGGCGGGGGAGAGCACCGCGGCCGGCTACGGAGTGATCGCCGAGAGCGCCCGCTCGTCGTTCGCCGGGCTCGTCGGCGTGCCGGTGGACCGCGTGGCGATCGGCTCGCAGACGTC
Organism: Rathayibacter rubneri; assembly: GCF_023743255.1. Classification (NCBI taxonomy): domain Bacteria; kingdom Bacillati; phylum Actinomycetota; class Actinomycetes; order Micrococcales; family Microbacteriaceae; genus Rathayibacter; species Rathayibacter rubneri. The sequence continues at coordinate 6,450 of NZ_JAMRYM010000030.1, forward strand.
GGTGATGGCGTCGGTCCTCGCCGGATCGCTGCCCGACGGCGCCCGGGTGCTCTGCGTCGACGGCGACTTCTCCTCCATCGTCTTCCCGTTCCTCGCGCAGGCGCACCGGGGGATCGAGGTCCGCTCGGTGCCACTGGAGGCGCTGGCCGACTCCGTCGAGCCGGCGGACGACCTCGTCGTGTTCTCGGCCGTGCAGTCGAGCAGCGGCGCGATCGCCGATCTCGACTCCGTGATCGAGGCGGCGGCCCGGTGCGGCGCCCGCACCGCGTGCGACCTCACCCAGGCGGCGGGGGTCCTGCCCGTCGACGCCTCCCGCTTCGACGCGACCCTCACCCACGCCTACAAGTGGCTGTGCTCGCCGCGCGGGGTGGCGTTCCTCACGGTCTCGCCCGAGTACGCGGCCGAGCTCGTCCCGCTGCAGGCCGGCTGGTACTCCGGGGAGGACGTCTGGTCCTCCTGCTACGGACCCGCCATGCACCTCGCCGAGAACGCGCGCCGCTTCGACGTCTCGCCCGCCTGGCAGGCCTTCGTCGGAGCCGAGGCGTCCCTCGCGCTCCTCGGATCACTGGACGCCGACGAGGTCTGGCGGCACGCCTCCGGACTCGGCGATCTGCTCTGCGAGCGACTCGACCGCGACCCGCAGCACCGGGCGCTCGTCTCGTGGCCCGATGAGGACGGCGCCGATCTCGCCCGCCTGCTCGAGGCGGGGATCCGCGTGTCGGGTCGCGGGGGACGGCTGCGCGTGGCGTTCCACGTCTGGAACGACGAGTCCGACGTGGACGAGCTCGTCGGGCTCCTGCGGGAATAGGAGTGCCGCGGCGCTGTTGTCCTCCACGTGACTGACGCGCAGCCCCCCATCACCGTCGACATCTGGTCGGACATCGCCTGCCCCTGGTGCTACATCGGCAAGCGCAAGTTCGAGCGCGGGCTGGAGGCGTTCCGCCTCGCCCACCCGGACGCCCCCGAGGTGGCGCTGGAGTACCGCAGTTTCGAGCTGTCTCCCGACACCCCCGAGGACTACCGAGGCGGCGAGGCGGCGTTCCTGGCCGAGCACAAGGGGATCCCCGAGGCGCAGGCGCAGCAGATGCTGGACAACGTCACCGCGATCGCGGCGAGCGTCGGGCTCGACTACCACTTCGAGACGGTTCGTCACGTCAAGACCGTGACCGCCCACCAGGCGCTGCACCACGCCAAGACCGAGGGGCTCCAGCTCGAGCTGAAGGAGCGCCTGCTGCGCGCCTACTTCGTCGAGGGGCGCGACCTCGCGGATCCGGCCGTGATCGCCTCGCTCGCCGAGGAGGTCGGGCTCGACGAGGCGGGCACCGCGCAGGCTCTCGCCGAGCAGCGCCACCTCGCCGACGTGCAGTCCGACATCGCCCAGGCGCGCGAGTACGGGATCAACGGGGTGCCGTTCTTCGTGCTCGACGGGCGCTACGGGGTCTCGGGCGCGCAGGAGCCCCAGGCCTTCACCGAGGTGCTCGAGCACGTCCTCGCGGAGAGGGTGAGCGCCGCGTGAGCGGGTTAGAGATGCTCGGCGCCGCGGACGTGCCGGTGTGCGAGGACGGCGTGTGCGCCGTCCCCGCCGTCGTCGCTCCGGTCAGCGCGGAGGCTCCTCGACGCTGATGTCGGCCACGGTCGCGCCGTAGGCCGCGATCAGCGCGTCCGCGTCGACGAACGCGCTGCGCCCGCCGGTGCCCGCGCCCATCGCGATCCGCTGCCCGCGGATCCGCTCGTCGGCGAAGACCGGCCACGCGGTGGTGGAGCCGATCGGGGTGATGGTGCCGCGGCGGTAGCCGGTGGCCTCGAAGGCCGCCGTCTCGTCGGGCAGGCGAAGCTTGTTCACTCCGACGACGGCGCGGAGCTTCGGCCACGAGATCTGCCGGCCGCCCGGGATCAGCGCGAACAGCAGTTCGCCGTCGTGTCGCTTCACGACGAGCGACTTCACGATCGTGGCGGGGTCGATGCCCAGCAGCCGCGCCGCCTCGGCGAGGCTTCCCGCCTCCGGTCGATCGACGACCTCCACGTCCAGGCCGCGCGCTCGCGCGTCCTCCTCGAACCGCGCCGGTCCGTCCTCCACAGCGTCGATCGTGCTCATCGTCCGGGTCTCCTCTGCTCGTCCCGCCTTCCCCAACACAGGATCTGGGAGAATCATTACCGATGTCCTCCACTCTTCTGGCCCCACCGCCCGCGCGACCCGCGCCGGCGCTGCGCATCGGCCCCCTCGAACTCGACGCTCCGGTCGTCCTCGCTCCCATGGCGGGGATCACCAACACCGCGTTCCGCCGCCTGTGCCGCGAGTTCGGCGCGGGCCTCTACGTGAGCGAGATGATCACCTCGCGCGCGCTCGTCGAGCGCACGCCGGAGTCGATGCGGCTCATCCGCCACCACCCGAGCGAGTCCGTCCGCTCGATCCAGCTCTACGGAGTCGATCCGAAGACGGTCGCCGAGGCCGTCACCATGCTCGTCGCGGAGGACCGCGCCGACCACATCGACCTCAACTTCGGCTGCCCCGTCGCCAAGGTGACCCGCAAGGGCGGGGGAGCGGCACTGCCGTGGAAGCTGCCCCTGTTCCGCCAGATCGTCGAGGGCGCGGTGAAGGCGGCGGGCGACGTCCCGCTCACCGTCAAGATGCGCAAGGGCATCGACGCCGACCACCTGACGTACCTCGAGGCCGCCCGCGCGGCGGAGGGCGCCGGAGTCGCGTCCATCGCCCTGCACGCGCGCACCGCGTCCGAGTTCTACAGCGGCCACGCCGACTGGTCGGCGATCGCCACCCTCAAGGAGGCGATCACGAGTGTGCCCGTGCTCGGCAACGGCGACATCTGGTCGGCCGAGGACGCACTGCGGATGATGGCCGAGACCGGCTGCGACGGCGTGGTCGTCGGGCGCGGCTGCCTCGGTCGACCCTGGCTGTTCGGCGACCTCGCCGCCGCGTTCGCCGGCTCCGACGAGCGCTTCCGGCCGACGCTCGGGCAGGTGGCCGCCGCGTTCCGGCGCCACGCCGAGCTCATCTGCGAGTTCTTCGAGAGCGAGGAGCGCGGCTGCCGCGACATCCGCAAGCACGTCGCCTGGTACTTCAAGGGCTACCCCGTCGGCGGCGAGCTGCGTGCACGCATGGCCTCCGCCGAGACGCTCGCCGAGCTCGACGAGCTGCTCGCGCAGCTCGACCCCGAGGTGCCCTACCCGGGCGAGGCCGCCGAGGGTCAGCGCGGTCGCGCCGGATCCCCGAAGGTGCCGTCCCTGCCCGACCGCTGGCTCGAGTCGCGCGAGCTCGACGCCGGTCAGCGAGCCGACGTGTCCGCCGCCGAAGTCCACCACAGCGGTGGATGACCGCGCGCTCTGGGGGTACTCGCTCGTCGATGTCGAGCGGTTCCTGCCGGAGGACCACTCCACCCGACGCTCCGACTTCGCCCGCGACCGCGCGCGGCTCTTCCACTCCAGCGCCCTGCGCCGCCTCGCGGCCAAGACGCAGGTCCTGAGCCCCACGGCCGGAGTCGACTTCGCCCGCAACCGCCTCACGCACTCGCTCGAGGTGGCGCAGATCGGCCGTGAGCTCGCGACGAGCCTCGACCTCGACCCCGACGTCGTCGACACGGCCTGCCTCGCCCACGACATCGGGCACCCGCCCTTCGGGCACAACGGCGAGCGCGCGCTCAACGCCTGGGCCGACGGCATCGGCGGCTTCGAGGGCAACGCGCAGACGTTCCGCCTGCTCACGCGCCTCGAGCCCAAGGTGTTCGGCGACGACGCGCGACCGTACGGACTGAACCTGACCCGCGCGAGCCTCGACGCGAGCTGCAAGTACCCCTGGCCCGACACCCGCTCCGTCGCCGACCCGTCCGGGCGGGCCAAGTTCGGCTTCTACGCCGACGACGCGCCGGCCTTCACCTGGATGCGGGAGGGCGCACCCGAGGGCGTGCGCTGCATCGAGGCGGAGGTCATGGACCTCTCGGACGACATCGCGTACTCGGTGCACGACTTCGAGGACGCCGTGGTCTCGGGCTACATCGACGTCGAAGCGCTCGGCTCCCGGAGCGACCACGACGACCTCGTCGCCTCGATGCACGCCTGGGTGGGCGACGAGATCGAGCACGCCGAGCTCGTGGCGGCCTTCGACCGCCTCGACTCGCTCGACGTCTGGCTCGACACCTGGGACGGCTCCCGCCGAGACCAGGCGCGACTGAAGAACCTGACCAGCCAGCTCATCGGCCGCTTCGCCGCCGCCGCCACCGAGGCCACCCGCGAGGCGTACTCGCACCCCGACCTCGTCCGCTTCGGCGGCCACGTCGTCGTCCCGCGCGAGCAGCAGGCCGAGATCGCCGTGCTCAAGGGCATCGTCGCCACCTTCGTCATGTCGCGGAACACCCGCCAGCCGATCTACGCGCAGCAGCGCGAAGTCCTCACCCGCCTCGCCGACACCCTCCTCGAGCGCGGCGAGGGCGCTCTCGAGCCCGGCTTCGCCGAGGACTGGCGCGCCGGCGACTCCGACGACTCCCGCCGCCGCGTCGTCGTCGACCAGGTCGCCAACCTCACCGACCAGAGCGCCCTGGCGTGGTTCGAGAGGCTGTGCCCATGACGGAGCCGGTCCCTGCCCGGCTCCGCGCGGTCGGCTGTGCTCATGAGGAGCCGGTCCCTGCCCGGCTCCGCGCGGTCGGCTCGGGCGGGTGGGCGCGTTCCGCAGAGCGGCGTGGGTTCGCCTAGGGCGATCCGCTCGCACGCGGATCACCCGTTCGGCTGTGCCGATACGGGGCCGGTCCCTGCCCGGCCCCGCGCGGTCGGCCCTCGCGGGTGGTCGCTTTCTGCAGAGCGGGTCGCGTGCGCCTAGGGCGATCCGCTCGCACGCGGATCACCCGTTCGGCTCGGAGAGGGTCGCCGGGTCGTCCGCGCGCCCCTTGGTGATCGAGTAGGGCGCGCAGCGGCCGTACCGAGATCCGCGTCGTCCGGGGGGCGGTCTCGAGACGCCCCTGCGGCGCTACTCGACCAGCAGAAGGAGACCAGAGCGTCTCTGGAGCGGCAGCGCGATGCGCAACGTCTGCTGACGATGGGGTCTAGAGCCTGTCAGAGGTTGAACCCCCTCGTCAGCTCATGTTGCGCAGCACACCCCGGCCGCAGCGCCCTAGTGCGCGCCGCCGCGGCCCCATCCGAGCCGAACCGGTGATCCGCGTGCCAGCGGATCGCCGTAGGCGGACGGAACCCGCTCCACGGAACTCCGCACGTCGAGAAGCCGACCGCGGGGAGCCGGGCAGGGACCGGCTCCGAATGAGTACGGCCGACTGTGCGACGCCGGGCGGGGACCGGCGCCGACGACGGCACAGCCGAACAGGTGATCCACGTGCCAGCGGATCGCCGTAGGCGGACGCGACCCGCTCTGCGGAACCCGCACCGTCGAAAAGCCGACCGCGAGGCGCCGGGCGAGGACCGGCGACTACGATGGTGGGGTGCCAGGACGGATTCGACAGCAGGATGTCGAGGAGGTCAAAGCCCGCGTCAACATCGGCGACGTCGTCGGCGAGTACGTCACCCTGAAGTCGGCGGGCGTCGGCTCGCTGAAGGGCCTCTGCCCCTTCCACGACGAGCGCAGCCCCAGCTTCCACGTGCGCCCGCAAGCCGGTTTCTACCACTGCTTCGGCTGCCAGGAGTCGGGCGACGTCTACAGCTTCATCATGAAGATGGACCACACCTCCTTCAGCGAGACGGTCGAGCGGCTCGCCGCTCGCGTCGGCATCGTCCTGCAGTACGAGGAGGGCGGCGGGCAGGCTCCCGAGACCGGGGGGCGCGTGCGCCTGCTCGAGGCGAACAGGGCGGCGGAGGAGTTCTTCCGCGAGCAGCTCGCGACTCCGGGCGCCGATGTCGGTCGCCGCTTCCTCGGCGAGCGCGGCTTCGACCGCGCCGCGGCCGACCGCTTCGGCGTCGGCTTCGCGCCCGACGGCTGGGACGGCCTGACGACCGCCCTGAAGCGCCGCGGCTTCTCCGAGACCGAGCTCACCGCCGCAGGCCTCGTCAGCAGCAGCAATCGGGGAGGCGTCTACGACCGTTTCCGCGGGCGGCTCGTGTGGCCCATCCGCGACGTGACCGGTCAGACCGTCGGCTTCGGCGCCCGCCGCCTCCTCGAGGAGGACAAGGGGCCGAAGTACCTGAACACCCCCGAGACGCCCGTGTATCACAAGTCACAGGTCCTCTACGGGCTCGATCTGGCCAAGCGCGACATCTCGCGAGGCCACCGCGTCGTCGTCGTCGAGGGCTACACGGACGTGATGGCCTGCCACCTCGCGGGCGTGACCACCGCGGTCGCCACGTGCGGCACCTCCTTCGGGGTCGACCACATCAAGGTGCTCCGCCGGGTGCTGGGGGACGACAGCGGAGTCGGCGAGGTCGTCTTCACGTTCGACCCCGACGCGGCAGGCCAGAAGGCGGCGATGCGCGCGTTCCAGGAGGAGCACCGCTTCGCCGCGCAGACGTTCGTCGCGGTCGCTCCCGAGGGCCTCGACCCGTGCGACCTGCGGCTCAACCGCGGCGACGACGCCGTGCGACGGCTCATCGACGACAAGAAGCCGATGTTCGAGTTCGTGATCCGCCAGCTGCTCGCGCGGTACGACCTCGAGACGGTCGAGGGGCGGATCGCCGCCCTGCGCGCCGCGGCCCCGGTCGTCGCCGAGATCCGCGATCCCGCGCTGCGGCCCGGGTACTCCCGCGAGCTGGCGCGGATGCTCGGCCTCGACATGTCGGAGGTCAACTCGGCCGTCCGCTCGGCCGGCTCCCGCCCCCGCTCCTCCGGATCCCGGGACGAGCGACGCGAGCCCGAGAGCGCGGCGCCCGGGGCGCCCGCCGGCGCGCGCCTCGCCGACCTCCCTGTCGACGTCGTCACGCGCATCGAGCGCGAAGCGTTGATGGCGATGCTCCAGCTCCCGCAGGCCATGGGCACCGAGCTGCTCGCGCGCGCCGCTCACGCCGCCGTGACGAACGAGACCCTGCGCGTCGTCCGCGACGCCGTCGTCGCCAACCTCGAGCGGGCGGAGGACCGCGACTGGGTCGAGCACGTCGCGAACGACGTCCCCGGCCCGTTCGCCTCGCTCGTGCGCCAGCTGGCCGTGGCGCCGATCCCCGCGGCCGACGAGGCGAAGCTCGCCCGGTACGCGCGCGACGTCGCCGTCTCGCTGATCGAGCGCGATCTGCTGCGCGAGATCGCCGAGCTGCGCGGTGCCCTGCAGCGCGCCTCCGCCGATCCCGTGATGTCGAGGGCCGTTCAGGTGCGCCTCGTCGAGCTCGAGCGCGAGAAGCGCGCCCTGCGGAGCGAGTGATCCCCGCCCGAGGCGCGACCGTCACCCGTCCAGGGGCGTGTTGCAGTCGTGTGAAGTTTCGGACGCGGCGGACCCCGCCTGTCCGGAGAGCGCTTCCACATGTGTTACCCATGAACAACAGCACTGCGGGCGCACGCCTCCGCGCGCCCGTGCGCTCACAGGACCACTGTGCGCCACGAGACCGCGCCACGAGCGCACCCGCATCGAATCCTTACCAGGAAGAGGTAGACGGACAATGACATCCGCATCCACCCGCAGCGCTCGCGCGCTCTCCGCCGCCGCCGGCTTCGCCGCGGTCGCGATCGTGCTCGCGGGCTGCTCCGCCGGCGGCTCCGACTCGTCCGGCGACAGCGCCGGCGGGGGCACCCTGACCATCGGCACCACCGACAAGATCACGACGCTCGACCCGGCCGGCTCCTACGACAACGGCTCGTTCGCCGTGATGAACCAGGTCTACCCGTTCCTGATGAACACCCCGTACGGCAGCCCGGACGTCGAGCCGGACATCGCAGAGTCGGCCGAGTTCACCGCGCCGACCGAGTACACCGTGACCCTCAAGGAGGGTCTGAAGTGGGCGAACGGCAACGACCTCACCTCCTCCGACGTCAAGTTCACCTTCGACCGCCAGCTCGCGATCGCGGACGCGAACGGCCCGTCGTCGCTCCTCGCGAACCTCGACAGCGTCGCGGCGCCGGACGACACCACCGTGGTCTTCACGCTCAAGTCCGAGAACGACCAGACGTTCCCGCAGATCCTCTCGAGCCCCGCGGGCCCGATCGTCGACGAGGACGTCTTCTCGGCCGACGCGCTCACCGCGGACGACGAGATCGTCTCGGGGGAGGCGTTCGCCGGTCAGTACACGATCGCCAACTACGACGTGAACAACCTCATCCAGTACAAGGCGTACGAGGGCTACGAGGGCGTGCTCGGCGCGGCCGAGACCGGCACCGTCAACGTCAAGTACTACGCCGACTCGTCGAACCTCAAGCTGGACATCCAGGAGGGGAACATCGACGTCGCGTTCCGGAGCCTCTCCGCGACCGACGTCGAGGACCTCCGCGGCAACGACGCGGTCAAGGTCGTCGACGGCCCCGGCGGCGAGATCCGCTACATCGTCTTCAACTTCGACACCCAGCCCTTCGGCGCGACGACTCCGGAGGCGGACGCCGCCAAGTCGCTCGCCGTGCGCCAGGCCGTGGCCGACCTGATCGACCGCGAGGAGATCGCCGACCAGGTCTACAAGGGCACCTACACGCCGCTCTACTCCTTCGTCCCCGAGGGACTGACCGGCGCGACCGAGCCCCTCAAGTCGCTCTACGGCGACGGCGAGGGCGGACCGGACGCCGACAAGGCGAAGGCGACCCTCGAGGCCGCCGGTGTCACCGAGCCGGTGAACCTCAGCCTCCAGTACTCGAACGACCACTACGGCCCGTCCTCGGGTGATGAGTACGCGCTGATCAAGGACCAGCTCGAGTCGTCGGGTCTGTTCACCGTCGACCTGCAGACCACGGAGTGGGTCCAGTACTCCAAGGACCGCAGCTCCGACGTCTACCCGGCCTACCAGCTGGGCTGGTTCCCGGACTACTCGGACGCCGACAACTACCTCTCGCCGTTCTTCATCAAGGAGAACTTCCTCGCGAACCACTACGACGACGCCGAGGTCCAGGGGCTGATCGCCGAGCAGGTCTCGACGACCGACGCCGACGCCCGCACCGCGCTCATCGAGCAGATCCAGGAGAAGGTCGCGGCGCAGCTCTCGACCGTCCCCTACCTGCAGGGCTCGCAGGTCGCCGTCGTCGGCAGCGACGTCAGCGGCACCGAGGACACGCTCGACGCGTCGTTCAAGTTCCGCTACGCCGCGCTCAGCAAGGGCTGATCCACCCTCCGGCGGCCGGCGCCTCCCCGCTCGGGAGGCGCCGGCCGCCGTTCTCCACGAAAGGCATCACGTGACGACAGCCACGACGGCTGCGGCGACGGCGCCCACCCGGCGACCGCGCGGCTCCGGGGGCGGACTCGGGCGCTACCTGCTCGTCCGCTTCCTGCTCATCATCCCGACCGTCTTCATCCTCGTGACGATGGTGTTCCTCCTCATGCGCACGACGGGCGACCCGATCACGGCGGCCCTCGGCGGCCGCCTGAGGGCCGATCAGCTCGCCGAGCGGGTCGCGGCGGCGGGCTACGACCGCCCGCTGATCGTGCAGTACTTCGAGTACCTCGGCCAGCTGCTCACGGGCGACTTCGGCACCACCCTCAGCGACAACCGCCCCGTCACCGGGGTGCTGCTCACCTACGGCGCGGCGACCGTCGAGCTCGCGTTCTACGCGCTCCTCGTCGCGTTCCTCGTCGGAATCCCGCTGGGAATGCTCGCGGCCTACCACCGCGACCGCACGCCCGACGCTGTGCTGCGCATCTTCGCGATCCTCTGCTACGCCACTCCGGTGTTCTTCGCGGGCCTGCTGCTCAAGCTCGTCTTCGCGGTCTGGCTGAAGTGGTTCCCGGTCGCCGGGCGCGCGTCGACCAGCACCGAGCTGTCGCTGCAGTTCCTCGAGAACAAGACCGGCATCTACCTGATCGACGCGGTCCAGACCGGCGACCCGGCCGCCGTGTCGGACGTGCTCTCGCACGCCGTCCTGCCCGCCGTCGCGCTGGGCCTGCTGACCGCCGGCATCTTCCTCCGGCTCGTGCGCACCAATGTGATCGGCACCCTGGGCACCGACTACGTCGACGCGGCGCGGTCGCGCGGAGTGGGGGAGTTCCGCCTCGTCCGCACGCACGCCTACCGGCCGGCGCTCATCCCGATCATCACGGTGATCGGGCTGCAGATCGCCCTGCTGCTGGGCGGCGCGGTCCTGACCGAGACCACCTTCGAGTGGAAGGGCCTCGGCTTCCAGCTGGCCGAGTACCTCCAGGCCCGCGACTTCGTCGCCGTGCAGGGCATCGTCGCCCTGCTGGCCGTGATCGTGGCGCTGACCAACTTCATCGTCGACGTCATCGCGGCGCTCATCGACCCGCGAGTGAGGTACTGAGCATGAGCACCACCACCGCCTCCGCCGCGCGGCCGCGGCGCCGCCTCGTCGACCGCCTCCCCGTCGTGCACCAGCTCCGCCAGAGCGTGGGGCTGCAGCGCGGGATGCTCGTCACGGGCCTCGTCATCACCGGCGCGTTCCTCCTGGTCGCCCTCTTCGCTCCGCTGATCGCGCCGTACCGCTACTCGCAGCTCCGCTCCGACAACGGATCCTTCGGTGCCCAGCAGCCGCCCAGCGCCGAGCACCTGCTCGGCACGACGGTCGGGGGCTACGACGTCCTCAGCCGTGTGCTCTGGGGAGCGCAGACCGCGTTCCTCGTGATCGTCGTCGCCGTCGTGCTCTCGATCTTCGTCGGCGTCTTCCTCGGCCTCGTCTCGGGCTATCTCGGCGGCTGGCTCGACCGGGTCCTCGTCGTGGTCTGCGACGCGATCTACGCCTTCCCGACCCTGCTCCTCGCGATCGTGATGTCGATCGTGATCTCGGGCGGGCAGTCGAACCTCTGGGCCGGTATCTTCGCCGCCGCCGTCTCGATCACGGTCGTCTACATCCCGCAGTACTTCCGCGTGATCCGGGCCGAGACCGTGCGGATCAAGGGCGACGCCTACGTCGAGTCCGCGAAGGTCGTCGGAGCCTCGACGAGCCGGATCATGTTCCGTCACGTGCTGCGGAACGCCACCCGGACCCTCCCGCTGATCTTCACCCTCAACTCGTCCGAGGCGATCCTGACCCTCGCGGGCCTGGGCTTCCTCGGCTTCGGCATCGAGCCGACGTCGGCGGCGGAGTGGGGCTACGACCTCAACAAGGCGCTCTCGGACGTCACGAGCGGCATCTGGTGGACCTCGGTCTTCCCGGGCCTCGCCATCGTCCTCGTCGTGCTGGGCATCACGCTCGTCGGCGAGAGCCTGAACGACCTCGCCGACCCGCGCCTGCGCGGTCGGCGCGCGGTGGCCGCCGGTTCCGGCGACGTGGCCGCGACGTCCGTCGTCCCGGGCGGCGTGCTCGCCGCGGACGGCCTGGAGACGCCGGGGCACGACCCCGTCGCCGGAGTGGAGGGGACGCGATGAGCGACCAGCGGCCGATCGTCGACATCAGCGACCTCGAGGTCGCGTTCGCCAGCGACAGGGGAGCGGTGCGCGCCGTCGCCGGAGTGAGCCTCCGAGTCGAGCGCGGCGAGGTGCTCGCCATCGTCGGCGAATCGGGCAGCGGCAAGACCGTGACGGCGAAGACGATCCTCGGGCTCCTGCCCGAGACGGCGACCGCCTCGGGCGTCGTGCTGCTCTCCAAGAAGGACGGCAGCTCCTCCACCGACGTCGTCTCGGTGCCGAAGGCGCGCCTGCGCGAGATCCGCGGCACCGACGTCGCGATGGTGTTCCAGGAGCCCTCGACGGCGCTCAATCCGGTGTTCACCGTGGGCTGGCAGATCGCCGAGGGGCTGCGCGCCCACGGCAGCGTCTCGAAGAAGGAGGCGCGCGCGCGGGCGATCGACGTGCTGCGCACCGTCGGCATCCCGGAGCCGGAGAAGCGGGTCGACTACTACCCGCACCAGTTCTCGGGCGGGCAGAAGCAGCGCGTCGTCATCGCGATGGCGCTCGTGCTCGATCCCGGCCTCATCGTCGCCGACGAGCCGACGACCGCGCTCGACGTCACGGTGCAGGCCGAGATCCTCGACCTCCTCCGCCGCTGCCGTGACGATTTCGGCACCTCGATCGTGCTGATCACCCACAACATGGGCGTGGTCGCCGATCTGGCCGACCGAGTCGCGGTGATGTACCAGGGCGAGCTGGTCGAGGAGGCGCCCGTGGCCGAGCTCTTCGCCTCGCCGAAGGACGACTACACGAAGAAGCTGCTCGCCGCCGTGCCGCACGTGGGCCAGGGCGTCGCGCGCGCGAAGGACCGCGCCATCGAGCGCGCGAGCCGGCCCCAGGCCGAGGTCCTGGTCGAGGCCGACGACCTGCGGATCCAGTACCCGGGCCGCCTGGGCCGCGCCGGCTTCGTCGCGGTCGACGGCGTCTCGTTCCGCATCCGCGCCGGAGAGGTCCTCGGACTCGTCGGCGAGAGCGGCTCGGGCAAGACGACGATCGGGCGTGCGATCGCCGGCCTCACGACGGTGACCGGCGGATCCCTCCGCGTGCTCGGCAAGGAGATGCGCGGCATCCGGGAGCGGTCTTTCCGCCCGGTCCGCGGCGACATCGGCTTCGTCTTCCAGGATCCGGCGTCGAGCTTCAATCCGCTGCTCACCATCGCCGAGTGCGTCGCCGAGCCGCTCGTCGTGCACCGGAGGTTCCCCGACGCGGGATCGGCCAGGACCCGCGTCGACGAGCTCCTCGAGGCCGTGCAGCTGCCGAAGTCGTACGGCGACCGCTATCCGCACGAGCTCTCGGGCGGGCAGCGCCAGCGCGCGAGCCTCGCGCGGGCGCTGGCGCTGCAGCCCAAGCTGCTGATCGCCGACGAGCCCACCTCGGCGCTCGACGTCTCGGTCCAGGCGCGCGTGCTCGAGCTGTTCTCCGAGCTGCAGCGCGAGTTCGGCTTCGCCTCGCTCTTCATCAGCCACGATCTCGCGGTCGTCGATCTGCTCGCGGACCGGATCGCCGTGCTCTACCGCGGCGAGCTCGTCGAGGAGGGCACGGGCGAGGAGGTCCTCTCCGCGCCGAAGCACCCGTACACGCAGCGCCTGCTCGCCTCGCTGCCCGTTCCGGATCCGGCCGAGCAGGCCGAGCGCCGCGAGCTCCTGCGCAGCATCACGCGGGCGGAGCGCGACGCGTGAGCACCCCCGCCGCGCCGATCGTCGTCGACGATCTCAGCGTCGAGTACCCGCCCCGCGGCATCAGCCGGCGCTGGACGGCCCTGCGGGGCATCAGCCTCCGGGTGGAGCCGGGGGAGGTGCTCGGGATCCTCGGCGGCAGCGGCTCGGGGAAGTCGACGCTCGCCCGTGTGCTCGGCGGCGACGGGCTCGGCAGCGACGGCGATCGCGCTCGCCCGGTCATCACCGGCGGCGACGCGACGGTGGCCGGTCACGGCCTGCGCCACCTGCCCGCCCGCGAGGTCAAGCGCTTCACGTTCGACGTGGCCTACCTGGCGCAGGACGCCGGCGCGACTCTCCGTCCCGAGCTGACCGTGTCCGAGCTGATCGCCGAGCCGATCTACCTCCGCGACCGCCGCTACGACCCCAGGAGCGCCGCGGTGCGGGTGGCGACGCTGCTCGACTCGGTGCATCTGCCGTTGTTCCTGCTCGACCGCTTCCCGTACGAGCTCTCGAGCGGGCAGCGGCAGCGCGTCGCGATCGCGCGGGCGCTCGTCCTCGGACCCAGGGTGCTCGTCGCCGACGAGCCCACCTCGGGCATCGATGCGACGGTCCGGGAGTCGATCGTCGACCTGCTCGCCGATCTGCGCCGCCAGGAGGACTTCGCGGCGGTCGTGGTGAGCCACGACATCGACGTCCTCAGCCGGGCGACCGACCGCATCGCCGTCCTCGTCGGCGGGGAGGTGGTCGCCTACGGTCCGCTGCTGGAGGTGCTGACGGAGTCGCGCCACCCGTACGTGCAGGAGCTCGGCGCCGCCTTCGCCGAGTACGAGCGCTTCGACGCCACCCGCGCCCAGCGCGTCGCTCCGGTCGAGGAGGTCCTGTGACCGCGCCGCGCGTCGCGGTCCTGCCGCGCTCCAAGGACGTCTTCACCCGCGCGATCCAGGAGGGCGGCGGCCGTGTCGTCGGCCTGGACGACGCCCCCGACGCCCTCCTCTGGCTCTCGTACGGGCGCACGCAGGAGCTCGAGGACGTGCTCGCCGAGCACCCGACGATCCGCTGGGTCCAGCTCCCGTGGGCGGGGGTCGACGCCTTCTCCGAGGTGCTGCACCGCGCCGCGCGGCCGGGACTCGCCTGGACGAGCGCGAAGGGCGCCTACTCCGAGCCGGTGGCCGAGCACGCCCTCGCACTGACGCTCGCGCTGCTGCGCTCCCTGCCCGAGCGGGCGCGGGCGCAGTCGTGGGGCGCGAAGCACGCCGCCACGCTCCACCGGGCTCGGGTCGTCGTCGTCGGAGCGGGCGGCATCGCCACCGAGCTCCTGCGGCTCCTCTCGGTGTTCGACGCCCGCGTGAGCGTCGTGCGGCGCAGCCCCGAGCCGATGTTCGGTGCGGAGCGGACCGTGACTGCGGACCGCCTGGCCGAGGTCGTGGCCGAGGCCGACGTGCTGGTGCTCGCCGCCGCAGCGACCTCGGGAACGCGGCATCTCGTCGACGCCGAGCTGCTCTCGCGGCTGCCGGCGCGCGCCGTCCTCGTCAACATCGCGCGGGGCACGCTGGTCGACACCGACGCCCTCGTCGCCGCGCTGGCGGAGGGACGTCTCGCCGGCGCCGCCCTCGACGTGACCGATCCGGAGCCGCTGCCGGACGGACACCCGCTCTGGACCGAGCCGCGCTGCCTGATCACCCCGCACACCGCCGACACCCCCGAGATGACCGCTCCGCTGCTCGCGGAGCGGGTCCGCGCCAACGTGGCGGCGTTCGCCGCGGGGGAGGACCTGCTCGGATCGGTCGACCCGGGGGCGGGCTACTGAGCGCCGCTGCTCTCGATTTGGTCTTCACGCAGAGTTTGCTAAAGTAGACGTGCGCTGATCGCCTCCGGGTGGTCGGATGATCCTCGATAGCTCAATTGGCAGAGCAATCGGCTGTTAACCGGTAGGTTCTTGGTTCGAGTCCAAGTCGGGGAGCGAAGGGCCTGGGACTCCACTCTCAGGTCCTTTCTTTTTGCCCTGGTGGGTCGTCCCGCGCTCCGGCGGCAGGTGTCCCGTCCCCGATCGGAGGCGCGATGCGCGAGGACGTCCTCGGCCTCCTGCGTCGTCGCCCCGATGTCGAGGCGCCGTCGCTCGTCGCCGTCGACGCGACCGACCGGCTCCTCCTCGAGCTCCTCGGGCAGCGCTCGCAGGTCGCCGTCGTGCAGGACGCCTACGGGGCGCTGACTCTCTCCCTGGCCGCCGAGGGGATCGCGGTCCGCAGCGTCCAGGACTCCGTCACCGCCGAGCGGGCGCTCGACGAGAACGCCCGGGTCGTCCTCGAGACCGGCATCGAGCTCGCCCCGTTCTCCGTCGTCGACTCGGTCGCCGAGGCGGTGCGCGGGAGTGACGCGGTCCTCGTCCGCCTGCCGCGCTCGCTCGACGCGCTCTCGGCGATCGCCGCCGGCACCGCGCTCTCCGCCCCCTCCGCGCCCCTGATCGCAGCGGGCCGCATCAAGCACATGACGCACGGCATGAACGAGGTCCTGCGCACGCGCTACGAGCGGATCGACGTCAGTCTCGCGCGTCAGAAGTCGCGGGCGCTGCTCGCGAGCACCGCGCAGGCCGTGCAGCCGCCCGCTCCCGAGGCACAGCGCCGGCGGCTCGACGAGCTCGACCTCGAGGTCGTCGCCGTCGCCGGAGCGTTCGCGGGCGCCCGGCTCGACATCGGCACCCGCGCCCTCCTCGCCGCCCTCGACACCGCCGCGCTCCCGGGAGGCACCGCCGTCGATCTCGGCTGCGGCACCGGCATCCTGGCCGCCGTGCTCGCCCGGTCGCGCCCGGACCTCGACGTCGTCGCCACCGACACGTCCCGCGCGGCGACGGAGTCGGCCCGAGCCACCGCCGAGGCGAACGGCCTGCGCGTCCGGGTCCTGCGCGACGACAACGCGTCCACCCTCGACCCGGGCTCGGTCGACGTGATCGTCTGCAATCCGCCGTTCCACTCGGACGGAGCGGTCACCGACCTGGTCGCACGCCGCATGATCCGCGCGGCCGGTCGCCTCCTCCGACCGGGAGGCGAGCTCTGGACCGTCTTCAACTCGCACCTCGCCCACCCCGCCGAGCTGCGCCGATCGGTGGGCGCAACCTCGGTGGTCGCCCGGAACGGCAAGTTCACCGTGACCCGGTCGGTCCGGACGACCGGACGCTGAGCGCAAGCCCCGTCGCCGGCTCAGCGGGCGCCCCCCGCTCGCGGGTACCATCGCTCTCCGGCGTCCCCTGCGCCGATCCCCGTCACCCCGCTCCGGAGGCCGTCGTGCTCGAAGTCGTCCTCGTCCTCGCCCTGATCGCCGCTGTCGGCGCGATCGTCCTGTGGCGCCGCTCCGTCACCGCCGAGAAGAAGCTGAGCGAACGGCACGCTCGCGAGGCCGAGCGCGTCGTGCGCCTCGAGATGACCGTCGGCGAGCAGGAGGCGCGCCTGCGGATCGTCGGCGAGCTCGAGCAGCTCGCGGTGCGCAGTGCCGCCCGCGTCGTCGAGGAGGCCGAGAGCGTGCGCCTGACGATCGAGCGCGATCCCGCGGCGGCCGAGCGCTCGGCGGTCCGGGCGGTGCGCGCGGCGGAGTCCTCGCTCGCCCAGCTGCGCCGGATCGCGAGCGTCGCCGCGGTCGACCCGGTCGAGCTCCCGTCCGCGGGGGGAGCGGAAACTCTCGTGTCCCTGGCCCGGGACCGCGGGCTCACCGTCCACGAGGAGACCTTCGGCGAGTCCTTCCCGCTGCAGGACGGCGCCGAGGTGGCGGTGCTCCGGGTCCTCGAGTACGCCTTCGACGAGGCGCTCGCCACGGGCGGATCCGGGACCGAGGTCCGCATCAGCTCCCGCTGGACGTCCACCGGCCTGCGCGTCGAGGTCGACGACGACCGCGAGCGGCACGGCGCCGCCCAGTCCGACGCGAGCGCCGTCGACGCCGACCTGCACGCGCTGACCGAGCGGATCGACAGCCCGGCGCTCGAGGAGCTCCGTCAGCGCGCCGCGCTCTTCGGCGGCGACGTCGTCGAGAAGCGGACGCCGGGCGTGGGTCGCTCGGTCACCGCCTCCTTCCCCGCGCTGCGCCACCACAACGGCGTGCACGGGGTCGACCTCACCTGAGCGCGATCAGCCCTCGAGGTCGTCGACTCCCGGAAGCCACGAGGTTCCGGGCACACCCCAGCCCCGCTTGCGCGTGATCTTCGCCACGGGCTTCCGGTAGTCGTGCTCGAGGCGGTCCGTGTAGAGGATCCCGTCGAGGTGGTCGAACTCGTGCTGGAAGACGCGCGCGAACCATCCCTCCGCCTCGATCTCGAAGGGCGTCCCCTCGAGGTCGACGGCCCGGAGGATCGCCTTCTCGGAGCGGCGCAACGGGAAGCGCTCGCCCGGGAACGACAGGCACCCCTCCGACTCCGTGTCCTCGTCCGCCTCGCCGAGCGGCACGGGCGAGACGAAGAGCTCCGGATTGATCGCCACGCCGCGGCGCGGGGTGCCGTCGTCGGCCGCGTAGTCGTAGACGAAGAGGCGGAGCGCGACGCCGACCTGAGGCCCGGCGAGGCCGACCCCGGGCGCCGTGTCCATCGTCTCGAACATGTCCGCGACGAGCGTGCGGAGGGAGTCGTCGAAGACGGTGACGGGTGCGGCGGGGGAGTGCAGGACGGGGTCGCCGGCGATGAGGATGGGGAGGACGGCCATGGGCACCAGGGTATCGCGGGGGTCGGCGGGGCCCGTCCGGGTGTCATCCGCTGGTCTTCCCCCCTCACCCGTGCGCCGGACGGCCCGCCGGGGGATTGTGGGTAGGGTCGAGCGCATGTCCACAGATCTGTCCGAGTTGACCGAGCAGTTCACGCTCGACCCGGCACAGTTCATCGGCATCCCGATCGCCCTCGTGGGCGCGGTCTTCCTCTCCCTGGGGGCCCAGTTCCAGCACCGCGGAGTCGTCAAGGTCGAGCGCTTCTCGGGCGGCGCCAAGTCGTCCGGGCTCAACGGCGGTCAGCTGTTCGCCCTGCTCTCCCGGCCCTCCTGGGTCGCCGGCACGCTGATGCTGGCCCTCGCCATCGTCTTCCAGCTCACGAGCCTGGGCTTCTCGCCCCTCATCGTGGTGCAGCCGCTCGGCGCCGTCGCGCTGGTCATCACCGCCGTGGTGAACGCGCGCGTCAGCAAGGTCCGTCTGAACAGGGCGTCCGTCCGCGCGATCGTGCTGTGCGTGGCGGGGGTGGGCACCTTCGTCCTCGTCGCGGCGTTCAACGCCGTCGACAGATCGATCCGGACGCCCCAGCTGGTGACGATCCTCGTGATCCTGGCGATCGTCCTGGTGATCTTCGTCGTCGCCTTCGGGGTCTTCCGCCGCAAGGCGCGCGCGATCTTCTACATCCTCGGCGCAGGAGTGGTCTACGGCTTCGTCGCGACCCTCGCGAAGGTCGTCCTCAACCGGATCAAGTTCGGCGAGTTCGACCCGCTGACCGTGGTCTGCATTGTGGCCCTGCTGGCGGCCACCGCGCTCGGCGGGTACTTCGTGCAGAACGCCTACTCGTCCGGGCCGCCGGACCTCGTTGTCGCGGGGCTCACCGTGATCGACCCGCTGGTCGCCGTGGCGATCGGCATCGTCGTGCTCGGTGAGGCGCAGTACGCCGCTCCGTGGGCGATCCCGCTGTTCGTGCTCGCCGGAGCCGTCGCCATCTGGGGCGTCCTCCTGCTCGCCAAGCACCACCCCCAGGCCCGCTGAGCCCGGCGACGCGGGCCGCCAATCCGCGGATCCGCGGGCGCCGCTGTCTACAATGAGGGCGCGCCGAGGTGCTCCGAAACCGACCGACCACACGCCGATCGTCTCCTCACCGTCACGACCGGCACGACACCGTTAGGAACCACCCCCGTGTCAGACCCCCGCGACGCGTCACGACCGGAGTCGCCCCGGAACCGCGAGTCGGCTCCCGCCTCCGACGATCCCTCCCCGTCGCTCCCTGAGCCTGCCGGCGACGCACCGCGGCCGCTCACCGTGGTCATCGGCTGCGACACCTTCGCCCCGAACGTGAACGGAGCCGCCAAGTTCGCCGAGCGCCTCGCCGCCGGACTCGTGCAGCGCGGTCACGTGGTGCACGTCGTCGCCCCGTCGGCCGACGGCTGGAGGGGGACGCGCTTCGAGACCCACGAGGGCCAGCGGATGATCGTCCACCGCCTCTACAGCTGGCGCTGGTTCCCGCACGACTGGATGCGCTTCGCCATGCCGTGGCGCATCCGGCAGAACAGCGCGCGGATCCTCGACGAGGTGAAGCCCGACGTCGTGCACTTCCAGTCGCACATCATCGTCGGCCGCGGCCTCGGCATCGAGGCGGCCGCGCGCGGCATCCGCATCATCGGCACGAACCACTTCATGCCCGAGAACATGCTGGAGTTCACCCTGCTGCCCAAGGCCGTGCAGGCGAAGGCCGTGCAGATGGCGTGGCGTGCGGCCCGCCGCACCTTCGGCCGCGCGGAGGCGGTCACCACTCCGACCCGCAGGGCTGCGCAGTTCCTCGAGCAGTACACGGGCCTGCGCGGAGTGCACGCGATCTCGTGCGGCATCGACGCCGACAACTACACGCCCGACTTCACCCCGCGCACGGCCAACCGCATCCTCTTCGTCGGCCGGGTGACGGGCGAGAAGCACATCGACGTCCTGCTGCGCGCCGTCTCCCTCCTCGACGAGTCGCTCGACGCGCAGCTCGAGATCGTCGGCGGCGGCGACCAGCTGCGCAACCTGCAGCAGCTGGCCACCAGCCTCGGCATCGCCGACCGGGTCCGCTTCACCGGCTACGTCTCGGACGACGAGCTCAAGCAGGCCTACTCGCGGGCGACCGTCTTCGCGATGCCCTCGATCGCCGAGCTGCAGAGCATCGCGACGATGGAGGCGATGGCCTCGGCCCTCCCGGTCGTCGCCGCCGACGCGATGGCGCTCCCGCACCTCGTGCACGACGGCGAGAACGGCCACCTCTTCGAGCCCGGCAACGCCCAGGCCCTGGCCGACCGCCTCACCGACGTCCTGTCGTCGAGCCCGGAGCGCCTCGAGGAGATGAAGCGCGCCTCCCTCCGCATCGTCGCCGCGCACGACATCAACCGCACGATCAGCACATTCGAGAGCCTGTATCGTGGGGAGCCGGTGGCCGATCCGACCATCGACGCAGCCTCCGCCACGGCTGGCCGAGCCTGACGGCTCTGCCGCTGGCGGGGTCCGCGGGGCGTTAGCTCAGCCGGTCAGAGCAGCGGACTCATAATCCGTCGGTCATGGGTTCAAGTCCCGTACGCCCTACTTCCCCGTGCGATCCCCCTCATCGATTCCGCATCTTCAGCTGCAGCCCGGCGTCGGCTCGGAAGCCGTTCACTGGACGGGCATCGGTGGCGGCGCCCGCCTGACCGCGCACTCGGCTCTCGGCGTCGACCCCTCGCCGCCGGTGTCGCGGTGCGACTGCGGGGCGGGGTCGAAACGACCCGCGTGCCCCCCGGTGCGGGGTCGTCGCGTGGGGAGATCACTCGTGAACGCTCGAACGGGCTCCTGAGCATCTAGCGTCGTCCGTACACCACTCCGAACGGCGAGCGGGAACAGGACGCTCGCCACGACCGCGACAACGACGACGCAGCTTGAGGACCCACCATGGACACGATTCTCCGTTCGATTTTCACCACCCGCAGCTGCATGACCTGCGCCAGTGGAAGGGCGCGGGTGATGAGCCTGTTCTGCTCGTCCACGTGCGAGAGCATCAACGAGCTCGACGCCTGACCTCGCCGGCCGCCGGCGACAGCATCCGGGTTCGATCCGGGTGAGCGTCGCGGCGCCGCTCCGGCTGCCGGTCACTCGGTACCGAGTAGTACCGCGCGGTTCGCCGCAGCCGCGCACCGCCGCCGTGCACCCGTCGGGAACGACGAAACGCCTCCCACCGACCGCCTCGACGGACGGTGAGGGGCGTTTCGCGCGTCGGCGGTCAGCCGACGATGCGGCCCGAGAGAGCGTGCGAGCGGTCGGGTACGCGGAAACAGTCGTACTCGACGTCGAGTGCGACAACTCCTGCGGAGACGAGCTCCGTCAGGCGGAGGGCGACTTCTTCAGCCGCGACTTCGCCGCGCGCTCGGTGAGCACGGAGAGGTAGTCGCGGACCGGTCGGTCGGCGAGGGCGTCGAGCTCGGCGCGGACCGTCGACTCCACCTCGTCCGCGGAGTGGTCCGGGAAGCGCGCGCGCAGGCGCGCCGACACTTCGGAGGCGATCTCGTCGAGGTTCACGTCAGCAGGCACCAGAGGATGATGCACCACTGCGGTTAACGGACGGTGCCGGGCTGGAGAGGACGGCCAGGACGGGGGGCGCGGATCCACAGCCGACCTGCCTACCCTGGTGGAGGATGCGACGGAGCGTTCGCCCGCACTGCAGGAGGACCGCGGCGGGCGAGAGGGCCCCGCGTCCGACTCGTCCTCGAGGTCCGGACGGACGACGGAGGACACCGGTGGATCGCATCGAGCTCGCGAGGACGCTGCACGAGATGGGGAGGGGCGCCCTGTCGGACGCGGTCACCCGCGCCGTGAACCGGGGCGACCTGGCCGTGGTGCCGCTGCCGGTCCGCTCCGCCACGCACGAGACCGTCCGCAGGAGCGGGCGCCGGCGTCGCACGGTCGACGCCGTGGTCGAGACGACCGGGGTCAACGCCTGGCTGCTCGACGACGACACGGCGGTGGCGCTCGCCCGCGGCGGGATCCTCCTCCGGGACCCGGTCGACCGCGTCTTCTCGGCGCCGACGGTCGACGAGCTCTCCGCCGCGCGCGATGCGACGGCACTCGGCGGCTACCTGGCGGACGCCGAGGAGCTCGTCGCGACCGTTCTCGGCACCCCGCCGATCGCGTCGTCGTGATCGCTAGCACGTCCGCCGTCCGGGCGCCCGTACTGGCCGCTCCGAGCGGTTCGTGATTCGCTGTTCTCGTGCCTGACCTCCCGATGTTCCCGCTCGGCTCCGTGCTCCTGCCGCACATGCCGCTCCCGCTCCGGCTGTTCGAGCCGCGGTACCTGCGGATGCTCGGCGACATCCTCGAGGACGAGAATCCGTCGTTCGGCGTGGTCCTGATCGAGCGCGGCCAGGAGGTCGGCGGCGGCGATCAGCGCTTCGCCGTCGGCACTGTGGCGCGCATCCTGAACATCGACGGCGCGGAGTCGTTCGTCACCCTCGACTCGGTCGGCGAGCAGCGCTTCGAGGTCGTCCGCTGGTACGAGGACGATCCCTATCCCCGCGCCGAGGTCCGCTACCTCCCCGACCTCGAGTGGGAGCCGCGGCTCGACGAATCGCTGGCGACGGCCGAGTCGGCGGTCCGCACCTCCCTGGCCGTCGCGAGCGAGTTCGTCGAGCAGCGCTACGGGGCGGTCGTCGAGCTGGCGGAGGACCCGGCCGCGCACGCGTGGCAGCTCGCAGGAGTCGCCCCGGTGACGGAGTTCGACCGTCTCGCGTTCCTCCGGAGCGGGTCGATGGAGCAGCTGCTCGACGGGGTGCGCGAGAAGTCCACCGAGGCCACGGAGTCCTTCCGCGCAGGCTGGGCCTGACCTCCGGCCCGACGGCGGAGTCAGCCCTCGAGGTCGACGCCGCGGTCCTGGGCGAGCTTCGCCAGGTCGTCGACGACGACCAGCGCCATCCGCACCGACCGGTCGCGGCGGTAGTCCTCCGCGGTCGGATCGATCCGCGGGGCGCGGTCGAGTGTCTCCTCGATCGACTGCGACAGCTCGCGCCACGCGTCCTGACGGGCGTCGTCGACCAGCGCGGCGAGGTAGGCTTCGTCCTCCGCGCGGCTGCGGAGCGTCTCGGCGACGGCCAGTGACAGCCGCTCCCGGTGATCGAGGTTGTCGACGTCGGCCGAGCGGTAGTCGTGCACGTGATCGGAGCGGCCGTCGACGAAGGTGACGTCGGCGGCGATGGTGCGCAGGCGTACCGCAGCCGCCTCCGACTCGTCGGCGAGCTTCCGCAGCTCGACGGCCGCGGCACGCGAGTAGTGGCCGACGTCGAAGGGGACATCAGCGGTGAGACCGTCCATCAGGACCCGGTTCTTCACGGCCATCCGGCTCGCGTACTCCGCGAGCATCAGGCCCTCCTCCGTGGCCTCCTCGACCGAGACGGGGTCACGGGCGGGGTTCTCGTCGGGATCGTAGGGCTGCATCTTCAGCCTGCGTCGACGGCGGAACCACACGCGCGTCACCTACATCCTGAGCACGGCGCTCCGCCCACCGGAGCACCTCTTCGAGAATACCCGTCGGGGGAGCACCGCGGGAGAGCGGCTCAGGCGTCGCGCCAGTCGTCCTGCAGGAGGTGGGAGCCGGCCTGCGGGCCCATCTGCAGCATCCCGCCGTCGACGACGTACGACGAGCCGGTCACGTAGGCCGCGCCGGGGGAGGCGAGGAACGCGATGACCTCCGCCACTTCCCGGGCGACGCCCGGGCGGCCGAGCGGGATGCCCGGGCGGTCGATCGTGAACGGATCCACGTCGTCGGCGTCGTTCATCGGCGTCGCGATCTCTCCGGGCGCGACGGCGTTGACGGTGATGCCGTGCCGTCCGAGCTCGAGCGCGGCGACCTTGAGCAGTCCACCGAGACCGTGCTTGGCGGCGACGTAGGATCCGGCGCCGACCCGCGGCTGGTGCTCGTGGACGCTCGTCACGGCGATGAGGCGGCCACCGGTGCCGCCCTCCACCATCAGGCGGGCGGCCCGTTGCAGGCAGACGAAGGCGCCGTCGAGGTTCAGCGCGACCGTCCGCCGCCAGCTGTCGAGGCTCTGCTCGAGGAAGGTCTCGCCGCCGCCACCGCCCGCGTTGTTGACGAAGACGTCGAGCCCGCCGAGGCGCCGGGCGAGATCGTCGATCACGTCGCCCGCGCTTTCCAGCTCGGTGGCGTCCAGTCGGGCGATCTCGGCCCTCCGCCCGAGCGAGCGGACCTCCTCAGCGGTGGCCTGCGCGCCCTCCTCGTCGCTGTGCCAGGTGATGCCGACGTCCATGCCCGCCCGGGCGAGGGCGACCGCGGTCGCCTTCCCGATCCCCGAGTCGGATGCGGTCACGAGGGCGCGGGTGGGCTGGAAGTCACGGGGTCCGTGGGTCATGTCGTCTCCTGAGTGCTCATCGAGGTCCGTCCCCACCGATCCGAGCATCCCTGCGGCGGTCACGGGACCGCCTTGACAGGGAGCGCGGAAGCACCGACCGGCGTGGGAGGGACCCGACCCCGGTGCCGATCGCGTTGACTGGGCGGATGGATCACCGGCGCATCTCGGTCGTCGTCCCCGTGAAGGACGACGCCCGACACCTCGAGCGACTGCTCTCCCTTCTCGACGAGCAGACGCTCGCCCCCCTCGAGGTGGTCGTCGTCGACGACGGCAGCACCGACGACAGCGCCGATGTCGCGCGGGAGCACGGTGCGCGCGTCGTCGTGCACGAGGGGAGCGGGATCCCGGCCAGCACGGCCTTCGGGTTCGACGTCGCCGAGGGCGACATCCTGGCGCGGCTCGACGCCGACTCGCAGCCCGGGCCGGACTGGATCGCCCGCCTCGCCGGGCACTTCGCCGATCCCGCCGTGGGAGCGGTGACCGGGCCCGGGCGCTTCGTCGAGCTCGCGCCGCTGCCGCGTCTGCTCGCCCGGATCGTCTACATGGACGCCTACTTCGCCCTGATGGGCTCGGCCCTCGCGAACTGGCCGCTGTTCGGGTCGAACTGCGCGCTGCGCCGCTCCGCGTGGCAGGAGATCGCGGAGGAGATGCACCGCGACGACGCGTACGTCCACGACGATGTCGAGATCAGCGTGCATCTCGGAGTGCGGCACCGGATCGTGCTCGACCGGCACCTCGAGGTCGGCATCTCGGCGCGGCCGTTCGGCACCGCCGGGGACATGGTCCGCCGGCTCGACCGCGCGATGCACACGCTGCGTCGGCACCCCGGCCTCGGCGCGCCCGTCCTGCGCTGGACCCACCGGGTCCGCCGCTCCCGTCTCGACCGGCTGCAGCGGATCGCGGCGTCCCGGCGCGCGATCGCCGCCGCCTCCGATCGCACCCGCGACTGAGCGGGAGTCAGTCGGCGGCGGGCCGCCCCTCCTTCGGCATGGCGGAGACGGCGACGAGCATGCCGACGGCCACGACGGCGAGGGCGATGCAGACGAACCGCGTCCCTGCGGCGAGATCCTCCGGAGCCGGGCTGCCGCCTCCGGTGGCGGAGTTGACGATCGCGCCGAAGACCGCGACCGCGACCGCGCTGCCGATGTTGCGGGCGAAGAAGTTGGTCGACGAGACCACGCCGCGCTCGTTCCACTCGACGCTGGACTGCGCCCGGATGAGGGTCGGAGTCGCCACCAGCCCCATGCCCGCGCCGATCAGCACGCAGTAGCCCGCGATCTCCCAGAGGCTGGAGCCCGGGCCGAGCAGGATCGTGAGCGCGCTGCCGACCACGACGAGGAGCGCTCCGAGGAGACCGGTGCTGCGGAAGCCGATGCGGAGGTACAGGCGCCCGGACAGGCTCGCGGCGACCGGCCAGCCGAGGGTCATGGCGGCGACGGCGAACCCGGCGCCGAGAGCCGAGCTGCCGAGCACGCCCTGCGCGAAGGTGGGGAAGTAGGAGGTGACGCCGAGCGTGATGGCGCCCACGGCCGCCGAGACGAGACTCGTCGTGAGCAGGAGGCGTCGACTGAGCACCCACAGCGGGAGCACCGGGGCTGCGGCCCGGCGCTCGATCGCGACGAAGCCGGCGAAGGCGAGCGCCGAGAGCGCGAACACTCCTATCCCCGCGGGCGAGAGCCACGGCCACGCCGTCCCGCCTTCGAGCAGCCCCAGGATCAGCAGAGCGGTGCCGACGGCCAGGACCACGGCCCCCGCCACGTCGAGCGGCTGGCGCTCGCCCCTCGTGGTCTCGCGGAAGCTCCTCATCAGGAGGATCGCCGCGAGCAGGCAGAGCGGGATGTTCACCAGGAAGATCCCCCGCCACGCACCCAGATCCGACAGCACGCCGCCGAGGGTCGGCCCCACGACGGAGGAGATGCCCCAGACGCTCGCCAGGTAGCCCTGCGTCTTCGCCCGCTCGGCGACCGTGTAGATGTCGCCGGCGATGGTGATTCCCATCGGCTGGATCGCGCCCGCGCCCAGCCCCTGCAGCGCGCGGAAGGCGATGAGAGCGGGCATGCTCCAGGCGAGGCCGCACAGCAGGGAGCCGACGAGGAACAGGCCGATGCCGATGAGCATGATCGGCTTGCGCCCGATGACGTCCGAGAGCTTGCCGTAGAGGGGTACCGACACCGCCTGCGCGAGCAGGTAGATCGAGAAGAGCCACGGGAACTGCGCGAAGCCGCCGAGGTCGTCGACGATCGCGGGCACCGCCGTGGCGAGGATCGTGGCGTCGAGAGCGACCAGCGCCGTCGAGATCATCAGCGAGAGGAGGATCGGACCGCGCTCGGAGCGCAGCCCGACACTGGCGCGGGTCGGGGCGTCGGTCATTCCCCCGACGGTATTCGATCGCCGGGGAGGGGAGGAGGACTCGACGCGCTCGGTAGACTCGTCGTATGGAACTCGTGCTCTGGCTCGTCATCGCCGCTATCGCCGCCGCAGGCCTCGTCTCGGGCACGGCCGCGCTCATCGCCATGACGAAGTCGCCCTGGTCGGCTGAGAAGTAGCACGTCCCGCGTCGCGCCTCACTCGTAGACCCGCACGACGCTCCAGCACGGCTCCGTCGACGCGACGACGTCGAGCACGAACGATCCGCCCGTCTCGACGTGCGTGGCCTGGAACCGCCAGCCGCCGATGCTCACCGGACGCCGCCCGAACGTCGGCGGGAACGGCTCGAGCGGCGCCCACCAGGCGCTCGTGCACGTCCACACCGTCGGCCGGTCGGTGACGCGGTAGCGACCGCCCCGCCAGTCGAGCGCGACAGGCACGCCCTCGCCGTCGGTCGAGACCAGTGCCGTCTCGTCGATCACCGCCATCATCGCGCTCCCGTTCCTCCTGTCGGCGACCCGCCCGGGGGTGCCCGGGACGGTTGGCCGTTCGAACACGTGTTCGATAGTCTGCGAGTGTACGCCGGGGCGGTCCTGCCCGCCACGGCCCCACGAGCGAACGGCTGGAGGCGCGATGATCGAGTGGAGTCCTCTGCAGATGCTGCGCAGCAGCGGTCCCGACGAGTGGGTGATGGTCGACGCGCTCCGCACCGGCCGGATCGGTCTGGTGCGCCGGATCGAGACGGGCCCGTACCGCGAGACGTGGTTCAGGGCCGTCACCTGGGCGGCGGAGCCCGAGAAGCGGACGCTCGTCGGCTACTCCCGCGACATGGAGACCATCGCGAAGGCGCTCTGGGAGCGCCAGCCGCCCACGGCGCAGGAGAAGCCCTTCCCCGGCTACCCGCCGTCGCGGCCGGCCCAGGGCGCGGCAGCCCGGTGAGCAGGGCCCGTGCCGGCGCCGTCGACGGTCCTCCGGCGGAGGAGAATGGCCGGATGCTCCTCGTCCTCGCCGGTTCCCCCTCGGGCGCCTGGACGGCGTCGTCGATCGACGACTCCGGAGCGGTGACGGAGGAGCGCGCCGGTCGCGGACCGGCGTCCCTGGCCGCGTTCGTCCGAGCGAGCGAGCAGCGACGGCCGCGCTGGGTCTGGGACGACACGGCGCGCTGGTACCCCGGGCTGCTCGAGGCGGGGGTCGCGGTCTCGCGCTGCCACGATCTGCGCCTGTGCCGCGCGATCCTCCGACGCTCCTCCGCGGCGGCCGGCTCCGTCCTCGCCCGCGCTGCCCGGGACGCCTGGGACGCGGAGGCGGCCGCCCCCGTCGCCACCGACACCCTGCTCGGCTTCGAGGAGGCCGCCGTCGACCCCGCGGCGCTGGATCCCGTCGTCGAGCTCGCGCTGCAGGAGGACGCGGTGGCGGGCTCCCCGCAGTCCGGGCGCCTGCGCCTCCTGCTGGCCGCGGAGTCCGTGGGAGCTCTGATCGCGCGCGAGATCGCCGCCGCGGGCCTCCCCTGGCGGGAGGACGTCCACGACCGCGTGCTGACGGAGGCCCTCGGTCCGCGACCCGTGTTCGGCGGCCGACCGGCCCGGCTCGAGGCCCTCGCGAACCGCCTGCGCGAGGAGCTGGCGGCACCCGAGCTCAACCCCGATTCGCCGGCCGACCTGATCCGCTCGCTCCGCCGCGCCGGACTCGCCGTCGAGTCGACCCGCTCCTGGGAGCTCCGCTCGATCGAGCATCCCGCGATCCCGCCGCTGCTGGAGTACAAGAAGCTGTCCCGGCTGCTCACCGCGAACGGATGGGCGTGGCTCGACGCGTGGGTCCACGGCGGCCGGTTCCGCCCCGAGTACGTCGTCGGCGGCGTGGTCACCGGGCGGTGGGCGACGTCCGGCGGCGGCGCGCTGCAGCTCCCTCGGCAGATCCGCGCCGCCGTGGTCGCCGACGACGGCTGGAAGCTGGTCGTGGCCGACGCCGCGCAGCTGGAGCCCCGGATCCTCGCGGCGCTGT
>NZ_JAMRYM010000031.1:0-34944 GCF_023743255.1 Rathayibacter rubneri
ACGTCCTGGTCGCGGTCCCGCTGAAGCTGGGCCTCGCCCTCGCGGTGGCGCTGCTGCTGAACCGCCCCCGGCTCCTGAAGGCGCGGCTCGCCTCGGTCGCCTGGCACGTCTTCTCGTTCGCCCTGCTCGCGGTGCTGCTGTACCCGGTGCTGTGGCTCCTCGGGTCGGCGTTCAAGCCCGGTACCGAGATCCTCACGAATCCCACACCGATCCCGCGGCAGTTCACGCTCGAGAACTTCGAGATCGCCGTGCAGGGGGTGGCGGGGCTGAGCCTCGCCCAGCTGCTCGGCAACTCGCTCACGATCTCGGCGCTGTCGGTCATCGGGAACGTGGTCAGCTGCGCCCTGGCGGCCTACGCCTTCGCGCGGCTGAGATTCCGCGGACGCGGGCTGCTGTTCGCCTTCATGATCTCCACGATCATGCTGCCGATGCACGTGGTCCTGATCCCGCAGTTCATCATCTTCAACGAGCTCGGGATGGTCGGGACGTTCCTGCCGCTCGTGCTGCCCAAGTTCCTGGCGACGGAGGCGTTCTTCGTCTTCCTGATGGTGCAGTTCATCCGGGGCATCCCGCGGGAGCTCGACGAGGCGGCGTTCATCGACGGGGCGGGGCCGTACCGCTCGTTCTGGTCGATCATCCTGCCGCTGATGCGGCCGGCGCTCATCACGACGACGATCTTCTCGTTCATCTGGAGCTGGGACGACTTCTTCCCGCAGCTCATCTACTTGAACAGGCCGGAGTCGTTCACGCTGCAGATGGGCCTGCGGCTCTTCGTCGACCAGACGAGCGCGTCGGCCTTCGGCCCGATGTTCGCGATGAGCGTGCTGGCGATCCTGCCCGTGGTCATCTTCTTCGCGCTCTTCCAGCGCTACCTCGTCGACGGGGTCGCGACGTCGGGACTGAAGGGATGAGCGCGACCCGGGTCGACGACCGCGCTCCGGCCCCGGTCCGGCGCCGCAGCGGCCTCGATCCCCACTCCGACACCTTCCACGCGTTCGCGGACGTGCTCTACACCGGAGTCCTCGTCTTCGCGCTGTCGCTGCCCGTCGTCACCGGCTTCGCCGCCCTCGGGGCCGGAGTGCAGGCTCTCCGGGAGGCGCGGGCGGCGGACGGGCACGTGAGCGTCGGCTCCGTCCTGCGGGCGTTCGGCCGGCGCCTCCGGCACCCGGTCGCGCAGCTGCTGCTGCCGACCCTCGTCACGGCACTGCTCGTGCTCGACGTCCTCGTGCTGCCGTTCCTCGGCGCCGACCCGACGGCCGCCGCGGTCGTCCCGATCGTCCTCGCGGCGACCGCGGGGGCCGTGGCGCTGCGGGTCGCGGGGGCCTGGCGCGACGACGTGCCGGCACGCCGCACTCTTGCGCTCGCGTGGCGCCGGATGTCCGCCGACGCCGGTGGGACGCTCGTCCTGATCCTGGCCGTCGCGTCCGCCGGCGCCGTGATCGCCGTCGTGCCGCTGCTGGTCGTCGTGATGGCGGGTCCGCTGGCCCTCGCCGCCCTGGCGATGGACCGCGACGGGGAGGTGCCGCGGTGATCGTCGACGACCCCCGCACCCGCCGCGTCATCGTGGTGTCGGACGTCGCGAACGAGGCCGACGACCAGTTCGCCGTCGTGCACGCCCTGCTCTCGCCGTCCCTCGACGTCCGTGCCGTCGTGCCCTCCCACTTCGGCGACTCCCGGTCGACTCGGTCGATGCTCGACTCGCGCGAGGAGCTCGACCGCCTCCTCGAGCTGATGGGACGCACCGGCACGGTGCCGATCGCGAACGGAGCGGCCTGCGCGCTGGTCGGCGAGGCCGAGCCGCAGGACAGCCCGGGCGCCCGCCTGATCATCGAGGAGGCGCGTCGTGCCGACGCCGGGCCGCTGTTCATCGCGGTCCTCGGGCCGCTGACCGATGTCGCGAGCGCTCTCCTGCTCGCTCCGGACCTCGCCGCGACCGACACCACCGTGATCTGGATCGGCGGCCCGCCCTACGGCGACGTCGAGTGGCGCGGCACCTGGCCCGAGTTCAACCTGCGGAACGACATCGCGGCCGCCAACGTCGTCTTCGGCTCCGGGATCACGCTCCAGCAGGTGCCGTCGGACGTCTACCGGCTGGTGAGCGTGGGCTACGCCGAGCTGCGCCGCAGGGTGGAGCCTCACGGCGCGCTGGGCCGGTACCTCGTGCAGACCGTCGCCGACTTCAACCGCGAGCACCACCGCGTGCCGGTCGAGTCGCGCTCGCTCGGCGACTCCCCGGCGATCGCGCTGATGCTGGACCCGTGGTGCGCGGTGTTCCGCCGGCAGGCGCCCGTCCGCTTCACCGCGACCGGGCACTGGGAGACGGCGACGGCGGGGTCGCAGGTGTCGGTCGTCGAGCGGATCGACGTCCGCTACCTGCTCGAGGACCTCTTCGCGAAGCTCGCCGAGCACGGGGAGGCGGTCGCCGGCTGACCGCTCACCGCGGCGCGGGGCCGGAGCTCTCGCGCTGGCGGAGGGCTCCCTCGAGCCAGAGCGGACCGGGGACCGCCCGCCCGTCGATGGCGAGTCGGAGGCGCCGCCACGCGTCGACCCCGAGGTCGTCCTGCGGAACCGAGACGGTGGTCAGCGTCGGCTCGCTGAACCGCGCGTAGGGGATGTCGTCGACGCCGACCACCGAGAGACGGCCGGGCACGTCGACCCCCAGCTCGCGCAGTCGTGAGAGGAGTCCGAGCGCGGTCAGGTCGTTGAAGGCGAGCACGCCGGTCGCTCCGGTCTCCAGGACCGCCTCGGCGCTCGAGAAGCCGTCGTCCAGGCTCGATCCCACGGTGCGCCGGTCGATCGTCAGACCGGGGAGACGCGCCTGGGCCGCGTCGAGGCCGGCGATGCGGAGCCGGTTCGACGCGCTCGTGACCGGGCCGCCGAGGTACACGAGGTGGCGGTGGCCGAGATCGACCAGGTGGTCGACGACGAGGTTCACCGCCTGGGCGTAGTTCATCGCCACCTGCGGCACTGCGTCCTGCGCCACGATGCGGTTGATCAGGGCCACCGGCGCGGTCTCGCCGACGATGCGGGCGAGGCGCTCGTCGCTCATGCGCGGGGCGCAGAGGATCAGCGCGTCGCAGCGGCGCCTCGCCTGGACCGCCGCGTCCGGCTCGGCCTGGGCGGTCTCCTGCGTGTCCCCGACGAGCACCCGGTAGCCGTCCTCCGCGGCGGCGCGGGTCACCCCTCGCAGGATGGCCTGGAACATCGGGTTTCCGAGGTCGGGCACGACGACGGCCACGGTGTGCGTGCGCCCGAGGGAGAGGTTGCGGGCGATCTCGCTGGGCCGGTAGTCGAGCGAGGCAGCTGCCGAGCGGACCCGCTCGGCGATGGCCGGATCGACGGTGGCGAGGCCGTTCATCACGCGCGAGACCGTGGCGCGGGAGACGCCTGCGGCGGCGGCCACCTCCGCGATCCGCGCCGGTCGCGGCTGGTCTGGTGTGCTCATCCGGGTCCTCCTGGCCTGCGGGGTCCCATTGTGGCGGATCCCTTGCCGCGAGGATATCCGACCGCTACGGTGAGCGAGAAACCGGTTTCTGACTTGTCGACGACATCGCCGGTGCAACGGGAGGCGGAGTATGCGCATCGCTGTGACAGGAGCGTCCGGCCGGCTCGGCCGCAGCGTCGTGGAGGTCCTGCGGGACGCGGGCCACGACGTCCGTCCACTGGATCGCGAGCGGCCGGAAGGACCGGGGGCGGTGGCCGTCGATCTGACCGACGCGGCCGCCGCACGCTCGGTCCTCGCCGGGATCGCTCCGGACGCGGTCGTCCACCTCGCCGCGATCGCCGTGCCGTTCAGCGCTCCCGAGCACCGGATCTTCACGACGAACACGGTCATGGCCTTCTCGGTCGTCGAGGCCGCCGTCGCCGCCGGTGCCACGCGCGTGCTGGTCGCCTCGAGCCCGACCGTCCTCGGGTACGGAGCGCGCGACTGGGTGCCCGAGCGGCTGCCGCTGGACGAGCGCATCCCCGTCGCCCCTGCGCACGCCTACTCGCTGTCGAAGGTCTGCGTGGAGGAGATGACCGCCATGTTCGCGCGGTCGACCGCCGGGGTCCGCTTCGCGTCCTTCCGGCCGTGCTTCGTGATCGCGCCCGAGGAGTGGGCGGGGGCGACCACCCAGCAGGGGCACTCGATCCTCGATCGCCTGCGCGACCCGGCGCTGGCCTCCGTCTCGCTGTTCAACTACGTCGACGCACGGGACGCGGGGGAGTTCGTCGAGCGCTGGCTCGCCGCCGATTCGGCCCCGAGTGGTGCCTGCTACTTCGTCGGCGCCCAGGACGCGTTCGCCACCCGCCCGCTCGCCGAGCTGCTGCCGGAGCATCTGCCGGGCACCGCCTCCGCGGCCCGGCACCTCGTGGGCACGCTGCCCGCGTTCGACAGCTCGGCCGCCGAGCGCGACACCGGATGGGTGGCCCGGCGCTCGTGGCGGACCGAGCTCGATCCGGCCGCCCTCGCCTCCCTCCTGCCCCCGGATGCCGTCGCTGCCCAGGAACCCGCCCTCTCGCAAAGGACCGCCTCATGACCCTCGCCTTCCACGACGGACCCCTGTACTTCCCCGTCACCGCCTTCGACGCAGGCGGGGACGTCGACCTCGAGGTGACGGGGCAGGTCCTCGCCGCCGGTCTCGAGCACGGTCCCGGCGGCGTGTTCGCCGCCTGCGGCACGGGCGAGTTCCACGCGCTGTCCCCCCAGGAGTCGCTGGCCGTCTCCCGCACCGCGGTCGAGGTCGTGGGCGGACGCGTGCCGGTGCTCGCCGGCGTGGGCGGGCCGATCGGCCAGGCCGTCGCCTCGGTGCGGGAACTGGAGGGGGTCGGTGTCGACGGCGTCCTCCTCCTGCCGCCGTACCTCGTCGGCTCCTCGCAGGACGGACTCGCCCGCTACGTCGGCCGGGTCGCCGACGCCTCAGGGCTGCCGGTCGTCGTGTACCACCGCGGCACCGCGCAGTTCTCGGCCGAGACCGTGCGGAGGCTCGTGGCCGAGCACCCGACCATCGCCGGGTTCAAGGACGGCGTGGGCGACGTCGCCCTCGCGCAGGAGATCGTGCTCGCCGCTCGGAGCGTCCGCGACGACCTGCAGTTCTTCAACGGGCTCCTCACCGCCGAGGCGAGCCAGGTCGCGTACCGCGCGCTGGGCGTGCCCCTCTACTCCTCCGCCGTCTTCGCGATGGCCCCGGCGATCGCGACCGCGTTCTACCGCGCGTACACGGCGGGCGACCAGGCCGCCTGCGACCGCCTGCTGGTCGGCTTCTTCCATCCGCTCATCCACCTCCGCGACACGACTCCGGGGTACGCCGTCTCGCTGATCAAGGCCGGCCTCCGCCTCTCCGGCGACGACGTCGGCGGAGTGCGGTCCCCGCTGACGGACCCGGGAGCCGAGCACTTGGAGCGACTCGCGGGCCTCCTGCGCGCGGGCGAGGAGCTCGTCGCCGCATGAGCACGATCGAGGCGATCAGCGTCCGGTCGCTCTCGGCCCGCATGCCGCGGCCCTGGGTGCCGTCGGCGCCCGACCTGCACCTCGTGCGGGTCGACGTCCGCGACTCGGACGGCTGCTCCGGCTCCGGATTCTCCTGGACGCCGACCATCGGGGCGAGCGCCGTCGCGGCGCTGCTGCGCGATGACGTCCGCCGGTTCGCGCTCGGGCGCGAGGCGGATCCCGAGCTGCTCTGGCCCCGGCTGTGGGAGCACCTGCACGAGGCGGGCGGGGGAGGGATCACGACCATCGCGATGGCGGGGCTCGACCTGGCACTCTGGGATCTGCGGGCGCGCTCGCGGGGTCTCGGCCTGCCCGACCTGCTCGGTCGCAGGCAGGAGCGGCTGCCCGTCTACGGCTCGGGGGTCAACCTGCACTACAGCGAGGACGAGCTCGCCGAGCAGGTCCGGCGCTGGCTCGACCGCGGCCTCGACGCCGTCAAGATCAAGGTCGGACGACCGGACCTCGGCGAGGACGTCGCGCGGGTCGGAGTCGTCCGCGAACTGCTCGGACCCGACCGCGTGCTGATGATCGACGCCAACCAGCGCTGGGACGTCGACCAGGCGGCGCGCGCCGTCGGGGAGCTGGCGCGCTTCGACCTCGACTGGATCGAGGAGCCCCTGCGCGCCGACGACACCGCCGGCTACCGCCGACTCGCCGAGCGGATCGACGTGCGCATCGCCCTCGGCGAGAACCTGCACACGGTCCACCGCTTCCGCGAGGCGATGGACGACGGGTACGCCGGAGTCGTGCAGCCCAACGTCATCCGCGTGGGCGGCATCACGCCGTTCCTCGCGATCGCCGCCCTGGCGGACGAGCGCGGCGTCGTCGTCGCCCCGCACCTCCTGCCCGACCTCTCGGCGCAGCTCGCCGTCGCGCGCGAGCAGCCGACCTGGGTCGAGGACGTGGAGGACGCCGGCTTCGACGCCCTCGGCGTCCTCGCATTCCCCTCCCCGGTGCGGATCGACGGTGCCACGGCGACCGTCGGCACGTCCCTCGGCCTCGGCCTCGACCTCACCGCCCCTCACCTCGACCTCCTGGAGATCCCGTGACCCTCACCGAGACGACCGCGCTCGACGCCGTCCTCGACCGCTCCTCCTCGGCCGCCCGCATCCTGCGCTCGACCCCCGACACCGACCGCGCGGGCTGGCTCGAGGCGGTGGCCGACGCGCTCGACGCCGCCCGCGACGAGCTCGTCGCGATCGCGCACGACGAGACCCACCTCGCTCCGGCCCGCCTCGTGGGCGAGGTCGCCCGCACGACGGGGCAGCTGCGCCTGTTCGCCGCGGTGGTCCGCGAGGGCTCGTTCCGCGAGGCCGTGATCGACCACGCCGCCCCGGAGGCGGTGCCGCCGCGCCCGGATCTGCGCCGCATCCTCGTGCCGCTGGGTCCCGTCGCCAACTTCGCCGCCTCGAACTTCCCGTTCGCGTTCTCCGTCGCCGGCGGCGACACGGCCGCCGCGCTGGCGGCCGGCTGCCCCGTCGTCGTCAAGGCCCACAGCGGGCACCGCGAGCTCTCCCGGCGCACGGCCGAGGTCGTCACCGACGCCCTGCGCGAGGCGGGCGCGCCCGACGGCGTGTTCGCCCTGGTGGAGGGACGCGAGGCGGGCACGGCCTTGGTCGCGCATCCGGCCGTCCGGGCCGCGTCCTTCACCGGCTCGGTCGCCGGCGGTCGCGCCCTGTTCGACATCGCGACCGGCAGGCCCGACCCGATCCCGTTCTACGGCGAGCTCGGCAGCGTGAACCCGGTCGTCGTCACTCCGGGAGCGAGCGAGGCCCGGGCCGCCGAGCTGGCGCGCGGACTCGCGGCGTCGTTCACCCTCGGCGCCGGCCAGTTCTGCACGAAGCCCGGCATCGTGCTGGTACCCGAGGGGAGCGCGATCCCCGGTGCCGCCGCGTCGGCCGTGGCCGGGACCGCGGCCGCCGAGCTGCTCACTCCGTCGATCGCCGACGCGTTCGCGGGCGGCTGGGCCTCGCTCGCCTCGCTCCCGGGCGTCGAGGTGCTGACCGAGGCGACCGCCGGCCCCGAGGGCGTGACTCCGGGCCTCCTCCGCGTGCCCCTCGAGGTCCTGCTCGCCGAGCCGCTCCTGCGCGAGGAGCTCTTCGGCCCCGTGACGCTGCTCGTCACCTACTCCGACCTCGAGGAGGCGGTCGCGGCGCTGGCCGGTTTCGAGGGCTCGCTCACCGGCACCGTGCACGCGGAGCCGGGGGAGGACGTCGCCGCACTCGTCGCCGTGCTCGCCGAGCGCGTCGGCCGCGTGCTGTTCGACGGCTGGCCGACCGGCGTCGCCGTCACCTGGTCGCAGCACCACGGCGGCCCCTGGCCGGCCACGACCTCTCTCTTCACCTCCGTCGGCGCCACGAGCATCCGCCGATTCCAGCGCCCGATCGCGTTCCAGGACGCGCCCGAGCAGCTGCTGCCCGAGGAGCTCCGCGAGTCGAACCCGCTCGGCGTCCCCCGCCGCGTGGACGGCGTGCTCGAGGGCGGCCGATGACCGCGGTCGGAGGCGTCGTCGAGCTCGAGCTCCGCGGTCCCGCCGAAGTGCCGCCGGCTGATCGCACCCCGGTGACGGTGCTGTTCCGGCACGCCGACGCCTCGGTCGAGGTGCCGGGCTTCTGGGACGGCGACGACGTCTACCGGGTGCGCTTCAGCCCGTCGCTCGAGGGTCCGTGGTCCTGGACGAGCCGCAGCGGCACCGGCGAACTGGACGGCGCGTCGGGATCGTTCTCGGTCGACCCGCGCGAGACGCCCGGCGCCGTGGGCGTGGTCGCGACGTACCACTTCGCCCACGCCGACGGCACGCCGTTCCGCCCGGTCGGGGCGACCGTCTACAACTGGCTGCACCAGGCCGACGAGCTGGTCGCGTCGACGGTCACCGCGATCGCCGACGCCGGATTCACGAAGCTGCGCTTCCTCGTGTTCCCGCAGGCGGGCGGTCACGTGGAGCACGTGCCCGAGCTGCTGCCCTTCGAGCGCGGCGAGGACGGACGGTGGGACGTCTCCCGCCCCGTCGTCGCCTTCTTCCAGCGCCTGGACGACGCCGTCGTGACGCTCGCCGAGCACGGGATCCAGGCCGACGTCCTGATCTTCAACTCCTACGACGGCGGCGCCTTCGGCCTCGACGGTCTGAACGAGGAGGAGGACGCGGCCTACCTGCGCTACCTCGTCGCCCGCCTCTCCGCGTACTCGAACGTCTGGTGGTCGCTCTGCAACGAGTTCGACATCCTTCCGCGGCCCGTCGAGCGCTGGACCCGTCTCGGCGAGCT
The DNA here is from genome assembly GCF_023743255.1 of Rathayibacter rubneri. NCBI lineage: Bacteria > Bacillati > Actinomycetota > Actinomycetes > Micrococcales > Microbacteriaceae > Rathayibacter > Rathayibacter rubneri. The sequence continues at coordinate 8,734 of NZ_JAMRYM010000031.1, forward strand.
GCTGGCCGCCATCGACCCGCACCAGCGCCTCCGCTCGATCCACCAGTGGATGGAGTTCTACGACCACAACCAGCCCTGGGTCACCCACGCGTCGATCCAGAACGGCGCGGCGACGGAGCAGTTCGGCCGCGCCTCGCTCTACCGCGACGCGTACCCCAAGCCGATCGTCCTCGACGAGATCAAGTACGAGGGCGACATCCAGGACCGCTGGGGCCACCTGTCCGGCGAGGAGCTCGTGCACCGCTTCTGGGTCGCGACCGTCGCCGGCTGCTACGCGTCGCACGGCGAGAGCTTCCTCACCGAGAGCGGCAGCCTCCACATCGTGGAGGGCGGGGAGCTGCGGGGCACGAGCTCGGCCCGCCTCGGGTTCCTCCGCGAGGTGCTCGATTCGCTGGTCGTACCCGGGCTGGATCCGATCGACCGGTGGGACGACCCGGGCTACGTCGCCGGAGTGCCGCGGGTGCAGTACGTGCAGTACCTGGGGCCGTCGTCGCCCGCGTCGTGGAGCTTCCGGCTGCCGCAGGGGAACGTGGGGGAGCGGCTCGAGGAGGGCGACGTCTTCGAGGTCGACGTGCTCGACACCTGGGGCATGACCGTGACGCCGGTGGGCCGGCGCTTCGCGCTGACGGAGGTGCTGCGGAACGACGCGTACGCCGACGCGGCCGTCGAGTTGCCGGAGGGGCGGGCGCTGGCACTGCGGATCACTCGGGTGGTGTGAGGGGGGCCCTCACAGGGTCTCTTCCGTCCGTCTGTCCCCGGTTCTCTCCGTCCGGGCCTCCTGTTCGTGCGTTCTCGGTGAGGGTTCGTGCGGGAGGTCTTCATGGACAAGGACGAGTTGGGGCGGCGGGGCGAGGAGATCGCTGCTGAGCATCTGAGGGCGAAGGGCTTCGAGGTCCTGGACCGGAACTGGCGGGTGCGGGGGGGCGAGCTGGACATCGTGGCGCGCGAGGGCGTGGCGCTGGTGGTCGTGGAGGTGAAGACGCGGTCGTCGGCGCGGTTCGGGATGCCGATCGAGGCGATCACGCGGGCGAAGGCGCAGCGGTTACGGCGGTTGGCGTATGCGTGGGCGCGGGAGCACGATCAGCGGTCGCGGCATCTGCGGATCGATGCGGTGGGCATCATCGCGCCGGACGGGGTGCCGGTGCAGGTGCGGCACTTCCGGGCGGTGGCGTGATGGGCATGGGCCGCACGTCCGCGGTGGGCTTGGTCGGGTTCAGGGGTGCGGTGGTCGGGGTGGAGGCGCACTCCTCCGACGGCACTCCCGGCATCGGGATCATCGGGCTCCCGGATGCGGCGCTGTCGCAGGCGAAGGAGCGGGTGCGGTCGGCGGCGATCAACTCGGGGAGCGTGATCTCGGAGTACAAGATCACGGTGAACCTCTCGCCGGCGGCGATGCCGAAGCACGGGTCCTCCTTTGATCTCGCGATCGGACTCGCCGCGCTGGCGGCGCTGGGGGAGGTGAACGGCGAGTCCGTGGCGGCCGTGGTCCATGTCGGCGAGCTCGGTCTCGACGGAAGGCTGCGCTCGGTGCCCGGCGTGCTGCCCGCGGTGCTCGCCGCTGCCCGGGCAGGTCGTCGACGCGTCATGGTGCCGCTCGAGGACCGAGCAGAGGCGGAGCTGATCGACGGGGTCGAGATCATCGCCGTGTCCTCGCTCGCGGCTGCCGCGGTGTGGCACGGAGCGGAGTGGGAGGTGCCGGTGCTGCCGGAGCCCGCGACACCGCTGACCGTCCCGGTCGAGCCGGAGGCGCGCCTGGACTTCGCCGACGTGATCGGCAACGAGGAGGCCGCGGAAGCGATGATCACGGCGGCGGCCGGCGGACACCATGTGTTCCTCCTGGGCCCACCTGGTGCGGGGAAGACCATGCTCGCGTCCAGGCTTCCGGGCATCCTGCCCGACCTCGACGATGACGCCGCCCTCGAGGCGACCTGCATGCGCTCGCTCGTCGGCACACCGACCGACGGTTCCCTTGTGCGGCGCCCGCCGTTCGAGAGCCCGCACCACTCCGCCTCGGCCGCCGCGATCGTCGGCGGCGGCAGCGGACGAATCCGGCCCGGCGCGGTCGCGCGCGCGACCCGCGGCGTCCTCTTCCTCGACGAGGCACCGGAGTTCAGCTCCGTCGCCCTCGACGCACTCCGGCAGCCGCTCGAGTCGGGAGTGATCCGCATCCACCGGGCGAACGCGGTCGCCGAGTTCCCCGCGCGCGTCCAGCTCGTCCTCGCGGCGAACCCCTGCCCCTGTGGTCGGCACGGCATCCCGGGGGAGACCTGCACCTGCGCTCCGGCACTGCGCCGCCGCTACCTGGCGCGGCTGAGCGGGCCCCTGCTCGACCGCGTCGACATCCGCCTGACGGTGCGCCGGATCGGTGCGGCTCAGCTCGCGGCCCGTCGCGACGAGAAGGGCATCTCGACGGAGCAGGCGCGGAGCCGGGTCACCGCCGCACGTGCGCTGGCCGCAGAGCGCCTCCGGCGCACGCCCTGGTCGACGAACGCCGAGGTCTCCGGGAGCTGGCTGCGCGCGTCGGAGCAGCGGCCGACGGCCGCGGAGTCCCGCACCCTCGACAAGGCGCTCGAGCGCGGGCTCGTCACCATGCGCGGCTACGACCGCGTCCTCCGCCTGGCCTGGACGCTCGCCGATCTCGACGACGTCGACCGCCCCTCGGCGGCTCACCTGGGTCGTGCGCTCGTCCTGCGCGGCGGTGCGTCATGAGCGCCGACCTCTTCGACCGCACCGAGCTCCGCGCCGCACGCGCCTTGCTGGCCCGGGGCGACTCCTCCGACCCGGCCGAGGTGCTCGCTCGTGCGGCCTGGAGCGGTCTGACCGAGCCGGGGGACGCCGTGGCCGCGACGCTCATCGAGGCGATCGGGCCCTCGGAGGCGCTCGCGCACGTCGTCTCGTCGGCAACCGCCGCCGAGATCCTCGCCGACTCCGACTGCACTCCCGGCGAGCTGACCGCCCTCGCCGCAGGTCTCGATCGCTGGCGGCCGCGTCTGGACCGCGCGCTTCTCCTCCGCCGGGTCGAGATCGCGCAGAAGCTCAACGCTCATCTGCTCCTCCCGGGCTCGCCCGGATGGCCGGAGTCGATGAACGATCTCGGACCGCATGCGCCACTCGTCCTGTGGACGCGGGGTGACATCGGCGCCTTCGCGCCCTCCCACCGGCTGGCCCTCGTCGGCGCACGGGCTGCGACCGGCTACGGCGAGCACGTCACCGCCGAGCTGGCCGCGGGAGTCGCGGAGCGCGGCGTCCTCGTCGTGTCGGGCGGAGCCTTCGGGATCGACGCCGTCGGCCATCGTGCGGTCCTCGGCTCCGGAGGGCGCACCGTCGCCTTCCTCGCCGGCGGCCCGGATCGGCTCTACCCGACCGCCCACTCGGAGCTGCTGCACCGCATCATCGCGACTCCCGGATGCGCGGTCGTGACGGAGGTGCCGCCGGGAACGACTCCCACGAGATGGAGATTCCTCCAGCGGAACAGGCTCATCGCAGCGTCCGCGGGAGCGACCGTCGTCGTGGAGGCGGGGGCCCGCTCGGGCTCACTGAACTCCGCGGGCCATGCCGCGGCCCTCGGCCGTCCGCTCGGCGCGGTACCCGGACCCGTGACCAGCGCGTCCTCTGCCGGCTGCCATCGCCTCTTCCGCGAGTTCGCGGCGACGTGCGTCACCACGGCCCCGGAGGTCCTCGAGCTCCTCGGCGCGGGGGAGAGCCCTGCCGTAGACGTCGCGCCCGGGCCCGCATCCCGGATCGTCGCCGCTCTCCGGGAGCGCGGCCCGCAGGAGACCGGCGCTCTCGCGCACGAACTGGGTTTCGCGATCCCCGACACCCTCGCGATCCTCGGAGCGCTGCTCGTCGAGGCGCACGTGGACAGGGCCGACGACGGGAGGTGGACCGCGGTCACCCTCTGACCCGTCGGCCCGCCGCCCGGCGCTGTCGGTCGTCCGCCCTACGCTGACAGCAGGTCAGTGAGGGGAGCGGCATGAACGACGAGGCGAACACGGGCGAGCACCCGCAGCTCGGGCACTTCCGGGCGGCCGAGCGGGTCGTCGCGCACCTCAGCGACACGCACTTCCTCGCCGAGGGCGCTCCTCTCTACGGAGTCGTCGACACGGTCGCGCGACTCGACGAGGCGCTCGCGCGGCTCGAGGAGCGCGGCGGCCGGCTCGACGCGATCGTCGTCACGGGAGACGTCGCCGACCGGGGCGAGGAGGACGCGTACCGTCGAGTGAAGGCGGCCGTCGATCCGCTCGGCGAGCGCTTCGGCTGCCCGGTCGTCTGGGTCATGGGCAACCACGACGAGCGGTCCGCGTTCCGCCGGGTGCTCCTCGAGCAGGAGTCCGACGACCGCGAGACCCCGGTCGACCAGGTCGTCGACCTCGACGGACTGCGGCTCATCGCGCTCGACAGCGCGGTCCCCGGCTTCCACCACGGCGAGCTCACCGACGCGCAGCTCGAGAGCCTCGAGCGCGAGCTCGCGACGCCCGCACCGCTCGGCACGGTCCTCGCCCTGCACCACCCGCCGCTGCCGACTCCGCTCGGTGCCATGACGGTGCTCGAGCTGCGCGGCATGGAGCGCCTCGAGGAGGTGGTCGGAGGCAGCGATGTGCGCGCGATCCTCGGCGGACACCTGCACTACCCGACGGCCGCGACCTTCGCCGGAGTGCCCGTCTTCGTCGCCGGAGCCACCAGCTACACCATGGATCTCGGCGCCCCCGAGCGCGAGCTCCGCGGCATCGACGGCGCCCAGAGCTTCTCGCTCATCCACGTGCACCCCGAGACGATCGCCACCTCCCTCGTGCCGAGTGCGACGGCTCCGATCGCCACCCGCTTCGGCACCGACCTCCTCGAGCGGCTCGAGGAGCTCGACGAGCAGGGCCGCATCGACCTCTGGTCGCGCATGCCCGCCGTCGAGGCGTGAGACCCCGTGCGTGAGCAGAGCCTCACCGGCGCCGTCGACGACTTCCTCCGCTACGTCCTCGACGAGCGCTCGCTCTCACCCGCCACAGCGAAGGGCTACCGCGGCGATCTCGCCACCCTGACAGCGCATGCCGCCACGAAGGGAGTCACGGCCCTCGCCGACGTCGACCTCGAGCTCCTGCGCGACTGGCTCTGGCACCAGACGCAGACCGGAGTCGCCCGCGCCACGCTCGCACGCCGCACCGCGGCGGTCCGCTCCTTCTCGTCGTGGGCGCAGCGGACCGAGCGGATCCCGACCGATGTCGCCGCACGCCTGCGCACCCCGAAAGCCGGGCGGCCGCTCCCGCACGTCCTCACGCAGGCTCAGACCGAGCAGGTGATCGACGTGGTCGCGGCGCGCGGCACCACGGACGATCCCGTCGCCCTCCGCGATCTGGCGATCATCGAGCTGCTCTACGCCTCCGGCATCCGCGTCTCGGAGCTCCTCGCCATCGACGTCGGCGACCTCGACCTCTCGCGGCTCACCGTCCTCGTGACCGGCAAGGGCGCCAAGCAGCGCGTCGTCCCCTTCGGCGTCCCCGCGAAAGAAGCGCTCGTCGCCTACCTCGAGAAGGCCCGGCCGCTGCTCGCGAAACCGGAGTCGCGGAACGCGCTCCTGCTCGGCCGCCGCGGCGCGCGCCTCACGCCGCGCACGGTCTACGCAGTCGTCACCCGCCTCCTCGAGCACGGCTCCGGCCCCTCGGGCCCCCACACGCTCCGCCACTCCGCCGCCACCCACCTGCTCGACGGGGGCGCGGACCTCCGCACCGTGCAGGAGATGCTCGGTCACGCGAGCCTGGGCACCACGCAGATCTACACGCACGTCTCGACCGAGCGCATCCGCGACGCCTACCGGCTCGCGCACCCGCGCGCCTGAGGTGCCGTCGAGCGGCAGCAGCACCGCCCGCGGGATCCCGCCGTAGAAGCGCATCGGGGAGATGTACTGCCCATCGGCCCGCACTCCGAGGTGCAGGCATCGCCCGTCGCAGTGCCCTCCCGCACCGACGGTGCCGATGACGTCACCGGCCACGACCACGGCTCCCTCCGCCACGGCCGCCTCGACCGGCTCCACGCTCGACACGAGGCCGTCGGCATGCGCGATGCTCACCACCCCGCGGTCCACGACCCGGCCGACGAACGACACCGTCCCGCCGGTCACCGCCACGACCGGGGCCCCCGCCACCGCCGCCAGGTCGATGCCCCGGTGCCCCGCCGCGAAGCGGTGCGCGGGCGCCCGCCACGGCTCGACCACCTCGAATCCCGCCACCGGCGACGACCACAGCGCCGACTCCGGCGACGACGGCGAGCCCGGAGCAGGCACGGCGGAGGCGGCTGGGAGGGTCGGAGGCGGGGGAGCGGCGAGCAGTGCGAGCGCCAGGAACACGCCCGGGCGGAGCAGCGAGGAGGTCCACATCGCGCCACCTTGGCGCTCCGGGGGCAGCACCGGCCGACCAGCGGCGCGACCGGGGGAGAAGCTTCGCGAACCCGTCCGGTGGAGGACTCTCCCCGATCATCCCCGAGCGCAACCCGTCGAGGCGGACTCGCAGGCGGGAGTAACGTCGCTTCGCGTGAATCCGGGACGGGGCGCCACCAGCGCCGCCGACCGGCAGCAAGAGCGGAGACGATCATGACCAGCGGACGATCCGAGACACCGGCCCCTTCAGCCGCCAAGCTCCGGAGGAAGGTGATCGGCCTGGCCATCGCCGCCGCGGTCGGCGGATTCCTCTTCGGCTTCGACTCCTCCGTGGTCAACGGCGCCGTCGAGGCCGTGCAGGGCGAGTTCGACCTCTCGGCCGCGCTCATCGGCTTCGCCGTGGCCTCCGCCCTGCTGGGCTGCGCGCTCGGCGCGTACATCGCGGGGCGCCTGGCCGACCGCTGGGGCCGCATCAAGGTCATGCTGCTCGGCGCCGCCCTCTTCTTCGTCTCCTCCATCGGCGCCGGCGCCGCCTTCGCGGTCTGGGACCTCGTCCTCTGGCGCGTCGTCGGAGGCCTCGGCATCGGCATCGCCTCGGTGATCGCCCCCACCTACATCTCCGAGATCGCCCCCAAGGCGATCCGCGGAGCCCTCGCCTCGCTGCAGCAGCTCGCGATCACGCTCGGCATCTTCGCCGCCCTCCTCTCGGACACCCTCATCGCCGAGGGCGCGAACGGCGCCTCCGAGCCGTACTGGTTCGGCGTGGCCGCCTGGCGCTGGATGTTCATCGCCTGCGCCGTCCCGGCCGTGATCTACGGCCTGCTCGCCCTGACGCTCCCGGAGTCGCCGCGCTTCCTCGCCACGCGCGGCAAGACGGAGGAGGCGCGCCGCGTCCTCGCGACCGTCACGCCCCGCGAGGAGGTCGACGACGCGCTCGCCGACATCCAGAAGCGCATCGACGAGGACGCCGAGAACGCCAAGCGCTCGAGCCTGCGCGGCCCCGCGCTGGGCCTCCTGCCCGTCGTCTGGGTCGGGATCCTGCTCTCCGTGTTCCAGCAGTTCGTCGGCATCAACGTGATCTTCTACTACTCCACGTCGCTCTGGAGCGCCGTCGGGTTCGACGAGTCCAACTCCTTCGCGATCTCGGTCTTCACCTCCGTCGTGAACGTCGTGGTCACCTTCATCGCGATCTTCCTGGTCGACAAGGTCGGCCGGAAGCCGCTGCTGCTCATCGGCTCCGCGGGCATGGCGATCTCGCTCGCGCTCATGGCCATCGCGTTCAGCCAGTCGACGATCAACGGCGAGGACGTCTCGCTGCCCGGTGCGTGGGGACCGATCGCGCTGGTCTCGGCCAACGCGTTCGTCGTCTTCTTCGGCGCCACCTGGGGACCGCTCGTCTGGGTCCTGCTCGGCGAGATCTTCCCGAACCGGATCCGCGCCGCCGCACTCGGACTCGCCGCCTCGGCGCAGTGGATCGCCAACTTCGCCATCACGGTGACGTTCCCGATCCTGTCGCAGGACGTCTCGCTGACGCTCGCGTATGGCCTCTACGCCGCGTTCGCCGCGATCTCGTTCGTCTTCGTCTTCATGTTCGTGCCCGAGACCAAGGGGCGCTCGCTCGAGGAGATGGACACCCTCCACATCCGCACCGTGATGAAGTCGGCCCGCAACTAGGCCGCGACCTCACCCCGCCGCGACCTCCGGCTCGCGGAATCGCCTTCGGCTCGCAGGAACTCCGTGTTCCGGCGAGCCGAACGTGTTCCTGCGAGCCGAGCCGGATCCCGCGAGCCGAGCCGGATCCGCCGGCCGAGCACCGGCGAGCAGAAGCCGCCGAACCACCACCTCCGCACGACGGACCACCCCGCCGCCGCGGTGCTAGACTCCTCGGAGCACCTCGCTCGTCGGGGTGACTACGCGCGCCCATTCGGCCTCCGCTCCCCTCGGTCCACCTCCGCTCACGCGGGGGCGGCGGGAGCACGCCGGGCGCCAGGGCGACGTGCCGACCGGCCGTCGCAGACAACCGAACGGGAGTTCGGCGCCGTCGTGCGCCCGGACCCCGAGACAAGGAGAACGACTCATGGCAGTCGTCACCATGCGCCAGCTGCTCGACAGCGGCGTCCACTTCGGGCACCAGACCCGCCGCTGGAACCCGAAGATGAAGCGATTCATCCTGACCGAGCGCTCGGGCAGCTACATCATCGACCTGCAGCAGTCGCTGGCCTACATCGACAAGACCTACGACTTCGTCAAGGAGACGGTCGCCCACGGCGGCACCATCCTCTTCGTCGGCACGAAGAAGCAGGCCCAGAACGCGATCGCCGAGCAGGCGACCCGCGTCGGCCAGCCCTACGTGAACCAGCGCTGGCTCGGTGGCCTCCTCACCAACTTCCAGACGGTCTCCAAGCGCCTCGCGCGCATGAAGGAGCTCGAGGAGCTCGACTTCGACGACACCACCAAGAGCGGCTTCACCAAGAAGGAGCTCCTCATCAAGAAGCGGGAGCTCGACAAGCTGCACAAGTCGCTCGGCGGCATCCGCAACCTGTCGAAGACCCCCTCCGCGCTGTGGGTCGTCGACACCAAGAAGGAGCACCTCGCGATCGACGAGGCCAAGAAGCTGGGCATCCCGGTCATCGGCATCCTCGACACGAACTGCGACCCGGACGAGGTCCAGTACCCGATCCCGGGCAACGACGACGCGATCCGCTCGGTGAGCCTGCTCACCCGCATCGTCGCCGACGCCGCCGCCGAGGGCCTGATCCAGCGCCACCAGAAGCCCGAGGCCGAGGGCAACGTCTCCGCCGTCGAGCCGCTGGCCGAGTGGGAGAAGGAGCTTCTCCAGGGCCAGGAGCCGCAGGCCGGCGCCGAGACCGAGAAGGTCGCCGACGCCGAGGCCGCCACCGCCGATGAGGCCGTCGCCGACGCCGAGGCCCCCGCCGCGGACGAGGCTCCGGCCGAGGCGCCCGCCGCCGACGAGGCGACCACCGAGGCTCCGGCCGACGAGACCGCCACCGCCTGACACCCCTCCTGAGCCGGAGCCGGGCGCACTGCTGACCGCAGGCGCCCGGCTCCGCTCGGACAGGCACCCGATCGCCACCGCGATCACCACTTCAGACAGACTGGAGTCCCGCAGTCGACCGGGAACCACCGGGTCGGCCGGACGCCAGAACCACAGAGGAGTTCGCAGAACTATGGCCAATTTCAGCCTCGCTGACGTCAAGACGCTGCGCGAGCAGCTCGGTACCGGCATGGTCGACACGAAGAACGCGCTCGTCGAGGCCGACGGCGACCTGGACAAGGCGGTCGAGATCCTCCGCCTCAAGGGCGCCAAGGGCAACGCGAAGCGCGCCGACCGCTCCACCAGCGAGGGCCTCGTGGCCGCCGCGGAGAACGGCGGAGTCGCCACCCTGATCGAGCTCGCGTGCGAGACCGACTTCGTCGCCAAGGGCACGAAGTTCATCGCCCTGGCCGACTCGGTGCTCGCCGCCGTCGTCGCCGCCGGCTCCACCACCGTCGAGGAGGCCCTCGCGGCGCCCGCCGGAGAGAAGACCGTCGCCGACCTCATCAACGACGAGGCCGCGATCCTCGGCGAGAAGGTCGAGCTCCGCCGCGTCGCCACCGTGCAGGGCGAGCACTTCGCCATCTACCTGCACAAGACCAACAAGGACCTGCCCCCGCAGGTCGGCGTGGTCGTGGGCTACGCCGGAGACGACGCCGAGACCGCTCGCTCGATCGCGCAGCACATCTCGTTCGCCAACCCGTCCTACCTCTCGCGCGACGACGTCCCGCAGTCGGAGGTCGACAACGAGCGCCGCATCGTCGAGGAGATCTCGCGCGGCGAGGGCAAGCCCGAGGCCGCCCTCCCGAAGATCATCGAGGGTCGCGTCAACGCGTACTTCAAGCAGGTCGCGCTGCTCGACCAGGACTACGCCAAGGACAACAAGCTGTCCGTCAGCAAGGTCGTCGGCGACGCGGGCCTGACCGTCTCGGGCTTCGCCCGGTTCAAGGTCGGCGCGTAGCACGCAGCAGGGGAGTCCGGGTCGTTCAGTCGACCCGGACTCCCTTCGCTCTGCCCGGGGGGAGTGCTCCGGGCGTGGTCGCGGGGCGTGCTCCGCGCGGGATAGATTTGTACGGGTCCACGGGAGGAAACACGTCCATGACGCAGACGGATGCGATGACGACGGGCAAGCGCCGCAGGGTGCTTCTGAAGCTCTCGGGGGAGGCGTTCGGAGCCGGGACCCTCGGGGTGAATCCCGATGTGATCAGCGCACTCGCTCGCGAGATCGCCGACGCGGCGACCGAGGTCGAGATCTCGGTCGTGGTCGGCGGAGGCAACTTCTTCCGCGGCGCTGAGCTGTCGCAGCGCGGCATGGACCGCGGACGCGCCGACTACATGGGCATGCTGGGCACGGTGATGAACGCCCTCGCCCTGCAGGACTTCCTCGAGCAGGCCGGCGCCGAGACGCGCGTCCAGTCCGCGATCGCGATGACCCAGGTCGCCGAGCCGTACATCCCCCGCCGCGCCATCCGCCACATGGAGAAGGGACGCGTCGTCATCTTCGGCGCCGGGGCGGGTCTGCCCTTCTTCTCGACCGACACCGTCGCCGCACAGCGCGCGCTCGAGACCCACGCCGACGTGGTGCTCGTGGCGAAGAACGGCGTCGACGGCGTGTACGACGCCGACCCGCGCACGAACCCCGACGCCAAGAAGCTCGACGCGCTGACCTACCAGGAGGCGCTGCAGCGCGGTCTGAAGGTCGTCGACTCCACCGCCTTCAGCCTCTGCATGGACAACGGGATGCCGATGCAGGTCTTCGGCATGGAGCCCTCCGGCAACGTGGCGAAGGCCATCCGCGGGGCCCGGCTCGGCACTCTCGTCTCGAACTAGACTGACCACTTCTCTCTTCTAAGGAGCCCCCGTGATCTCGGATGTACTCGCCGACGCGACGACCAAGATGGACAAGGCCGTGGAGGTCGCGAAGGAGGACTTCGCCACCGTGCGGACCGGCCGCGCGAACCCCGGCATGTTCCAGAAGGTGCTCGTGAGCTACTACGGCACCCCGACGCCCCTCTCGCAGCTGGCGTCGATGCAGAACCAGGAGGCGCGCACCCTCGTCCTCACGCCGTACGACAAGGGCTCGCTCCGCGACATCGAGCAGGCCATCCGGGACATGCCGAACCTCGGCGCCAACCCGACGAACGACGGCACGATCATCCGCGTCACCCTGCCCGAGCTCACCGCCGAGCGCCGCAAGGAGTTCGTGAAGATCGTCCGCACCAAGGCCGAGGACGCGAAGATCGCGGTCCGCAACATCCGCCGCAAGGGCAAGGACGACCTGGACGCGCTGAAGGGCGAGCTGGGCGACGACGAGGTCGGCCGCGCCGAGAAGGAGCTCGAGGCCGTCACGAAGAAGCACGTCGACGCGATCGACGAGGCTCTGAAGCGCAAGGAAACCGAGCTGCTCGAGGTCTAGTGGTGGCCGACGAATCCGAGGGCTCCGAGCACGGGGAGGAGCGACAGACGCCGCACGTCCCGGGTGCCCGCGGCTCGCGGATGGTGACCCGCGACGCCCTCGTCGCGCGTGCGCAGCAGCGGCGCGCCGACGTGGAGCGCCAGCTCGAGGCGACCCGGGCGCAGCTCGAAGCCACGAACGACCGCCTCACCGCGCGATCCGGCCGCAATCTCGTCTCGGCCACGCTGATCGGCGTGATCGGCGTCGGCGCCATGGGCGTGAGCCTGCTCCTGATCAAGGAGCTCTTCATGGTGCTGGCCGGAGCCCTGGTGCTCCTCGCGGCGCTGGAGCTCTCGAACGCGCTCCGGCACGCCGGTCGCGACATCCCGAGGATCCCGACCGGCATCGCCGGCGTGATCGTGGTGCCGGCCGCGTACTACGGCGGGCTCTCGGCAGCCTGGCTCGCGGTCCTCGGCGGGTCGCTCCTCGTCGCGCTCTGGCGGCTGGGCGAGCAGGTCCTCGGACGCACGTCCTCGTCGCGGAGGGATCTGCTGCTCGACATCGGTCTCGGTGCGTTCGTGCAGGCCTACGTGACCTTCCTGGGCGCCTTCGCGGTGCGTCTGGTGGCCGAGGAGGGGGGTCAGCTCTGGGCGCTCTCCTTCCTGCTGCTCGTGATCCTCGTGGACATCGCCGCGTACGCGAGCGGTCTGACGTGGGGCAAGCACCCCATGGCGCCGCGGATCAGTCCGAAGAAGACCTGGGAGGGCTTCGCCGGTGCCGCCGTGGCCGGCATCGTCGCGGGCGTCCTGCTCGCCGTGCTGCTGCTCGACCAGCCCTGGTGGGTCGGCGCCGTGTTCGGTGCGGTGGTGCTCCTCACCGCGACGCTGGGCGACCTCGCGGAGTCGCTGATCAAGCGCGACATCGGCATCAAGGACATGAGCTCCTGGCTGCCGGGGCACGGCGGAGTGCTCGACCGGCTGGACTCGATCCTGCCGTCCGCGGCCGCCGCGTACGTGCTGTACTTCGTCTTCGCGCACTGACGATCGGATGCGGCCGATCCGGCCTCGGAGGCGACTCCCACCACCCGGCGACGCGCCGGTGCCCGGACTCGGCCCCGCAGTTGGCAGAATGTCCGGGTGACCGCTCCCTTCCCTCGTGCCCGCGACAACCGGCCCGGCTACGACGTCGAGGAGGTCGACTCCTTCCTCTCCTCGGCTCGCGAGGCGTACGCCCAGCTCTCGGGGGGCCCGGCCGACCTCCGAGCGGCGGACCTCCGCCACACCGCCTTCACCCTGCGCAAGGGCGGCTACTCCGCGCCGCACGTGGACGCCGCGCTCGAACGGCTCGAGGACGCGTTCGCCAGCAGGGAGCGGCAGTACGCCATCGCCGCGAAGGGGGAGGACGTCTGGCTCACGGAGGCGCGCGCGACGGCCCAGGAGGTCGTCAACCGGCTCGCCCGGCCCCAGCGCGAGCGCTTCCACCGGCTGGGAGCGCTGACCACCGGCTACAACATCCGTCAGGTCGACGCGTTCTCCGACCGCATCTCGGGGTACTTCCGCGACGGCTCCGTGCTCAGCGTGGACGACGTCCGGACCGTCTCCTTCGCCCCTCAGCGGGGCGGGTACTCGGAGCCCCAGGTCGATCTCGTCCTCGACACGGTGGTCGACGTGATGCTGGCGGTCCGCTGACGGTCCGCGGTGGTCCTGGCCCATCGGGGCCCCGTCCGTTATGCTTTCGTAATCGTGGGTAAGCATGAACCAACCGCCGTCGCCCAGCCACCCGTCTCCCGGCCCTCGGCCGTGAAGCCCCCGGTTCCGCGTCAGGCCCCAGCACGCCGTTCCCGAGGACGCCTCCCCCTGGCGGTCCTCGCGTTCGCGGCGTCCATCGGATTCGTGATGGTCTCGGTCGTCGACCCCTCCAGCGGGGCGGTGGCCTCGCCCTACTACCAGGCTCCCGCGCGCTTCGACGGCGACCCGTCCCAGCGACTCGTCGTCGTCGGAGCGGTCGAGCGGGCGGTGCAGCGCGACACGTTCGATGCGCAGGCGAAGCCGACTCCGACGCCCACTCCGACTCCGACCCCCACCGAGACCGCCGAGGTCGAGGAGGAGGACGAGTACGAGGCTCCTGCGCCCGTCGCACGCTCGGCCGCACCCGACCCGGGGTCCGCCAAGGCCATCGCGTACGACATGGTCGTGCAGCGCGGCTGGGCCGACAGCGAGTACGACTGCCTGGTGCTGCTCTGGACGCGCGAGTCCGGCTGGAACACCTTCGCCGAGAACAAGTCGAGCGGGGCCTACGGCATCCCGCAGGCGCTCCCCGGCAACAAGATGGCGACGGTCGGCGGCGATTGGCAGACCAACCCGGCCACTCAGATCACCTGGGGCCTCGGCTACATCGAAGGCCGCTACGGCTCGCCCTGCGGTGCCTGGGCGCACTCCGAGGCGATGAACTGGTACTGAGTCCTCCTCCCCATCCCCCACGGGCCCCTCACCTCGGTGACGGGGCCCGTTCGCGTCCGGGGAGCACGCCGAGCCCTCGGTAGCCTGGGGGCGTGGATTACGCGCTGCTCGGAGTCGCCGGGATCATCACCGTCGTCACGGTCGCGCGCTTCTCGAGCCGACTCGGCATCGCCGCGCCGCTCATCCTCGTGGTCGTCGGCATCGGTGCCTCCTACCTGCCCGGCGTGCCCGAGATCGAGGTCGAGCCCGAGCTGATCCTGGCGGGGGTGCTGCCCCCGCTGCTCTACTCCGCCGCGATCCAGGTGCCGTTGACCGACTTCCGGCGGAACCTGCGGTCGATCTTCGGCCTGTCGGTGCTGCTCGTCTTCGTGACCGCGATCGTCGTGGGCCTCTTCCTCTCTGTGCTCCTGCCCGACCTCAGCCTGCCGGCGGCCATCGCGCTGGGCGCCGTCGTCAGCCCGACCGACGCGGTCGCGGCGACCTCCATCGGCAAGAAGCTGGGGCTGCCGCCGCGTCTGGTCACGGTCCTCGAGGGGGAGAGCCTCGTCAACGACGCCTCCGCGCTGGTGCTCCTGCGGGCGGCGACGGCGGCGACGGCGGTGGTGGGCGCGTCGGTCTCGGCCGACGCGATCGACATCGGCGAGGTCGGCGTGCTGTTCGTCTACTCGGTGCTGATGGCCATTGCTCTCGGGATGGTGATGGGGGTCATCACCGTCTTCGTCCGCTCCAAGCTCCGCGACCCGGTCCTCGACACCGCCGTCTCGTTCGCGGTGCCGTTCCTCGCGTACATCCCGGCCGAGGAGCTGGGCGCATCGGGCGTGCTGGCCGTCGTCGTCACGGGCATCTACACCGGGCACAACAGCGCGCGGTTCCTCAGCCCGCAGTCCCGGATCAGCGAGCGGGTCAACTGGCGCACCGCTCAGTTCCTGCTCGAGAACGGCGTCTTCCTCCTGATGGGGGCCGAGATCAAGCTGATCATCGGCGAGGTCGAGCCGGGGGAGCTGGGGGTCGGCGAGGCGGTCCTGCTGGGACTCGCGACGGTGGTGCTGCTCATCGTGCTGCGGACGCTGTTCGTCTGGCCGCTGCTGGTGTGGCTGCGCCACTCCGGTCGCCGGGCCGAGCGGATCAACCGCCGCCTGGCCGTCGGGGTGATGCGCTTGCGCAACAGCGCGACGACCGACGAGCGGTTCCGCCGGCGCCAGCTCCGCGCCGAGCGGCTCTACCACCGCCGCGAGACCGATCTGGCGGCGACCACGAGCGAGGCCTTCGGCTGGCGCGGCGGAGTGATCCTGTCGTGGTCGGGGATGCGCGGCGTGGTCACGCTCGCCGCCGCGCAGTCGCTGCCCGCCGAGACGCCGTACCGCGAGCAGCTGATCCTCATCGCCTTCACGGTGGCCGTCGTGACGCTGCTGCTGCAGGGGGCCACGCTCCCCGCTCTGATCCGGCTCACCGGCATCCAGGGCAGCGATCGGGACGCCGACCGGCGCGAGCTGGCGACACTGCTCGACGAGGTCGCGGCGACGGGCATCCAGGCGCTCCCGGAGGCGGTCGCGGAGCTGCCGGAGGGAATGGTCGGGCCGCGCGTCCTCGAGCGGGTCCGGCGCGACACCCTCACCCGCTCGCAGGTCGCGTGGGAGCAGGTGGACCGCGACGACGATGCTCCGCTCGGTCCGCACGCGCAGTACCTGCTGCTGCGCCGCGCCGTCCTGCTCGCCGAGCGCGAGGCGCTGCTGGAGGCGAGAGGGCGCGGCCTCTACTCGTCACGGATCCTGCGGCGGGCCCAGATGATGCTCGACGCCGAGGAGACCCGCCTCGAGCTGGACGACACCTCCCACTGAGAGCGGCTCCTACACTGGAGGAATGCCGCGCAGCAATCGACCTCGGGGGAGTCGGCGCGAAGGCGACGACGAGCCCCGCGACCTCTCGCAGATGATGGCCGGCTGGCGCCGCACCGAGGTCCACGGTGGCCGCGACTGGAACGTGCAGCCCGTCTCCTCCGCCCGCGCGGTCAAGAACTACCTCTGCCCCGGCTGCGGCCAGACCATCGACGTGGGTCTCGCCCACGTGGTCGTCTGGCGCGGCGACGGAGCCCTCGGCGACGCGGCGGACCTCGCTGGGCGCCGTCACTGGCACAGCCACTGCTGGCGCATCGAAGGAGCACGATGACGAAAGAGATCCGCGGAGGCGTCGTCCTCCCCGCCCGGCGCGAGGACATCGAGCTGCGGACCTCCGACGGGCTCGTCCTCGTCGGAGAGCTGGCCCTGCCCCTCGAGCGCGAGCCGGTCGCGACGCTGGTGACCCTGCATCCCCTCCCCACCCACGGCGGGTTCATGGACTCGCACATCCTGCGCAAGGCGGCCGCCCGGCTGCCGGCTCTGGCCGATCTCGCCGTGCTGCGCTTCAACACGAGGGGCACGTCCTCGCCGCGCGGAACCAGCGAGGGCGCGTTCGACGGTGGGACGGCCGAGCGCGCCGATGTCGCCGCGGCGATGCGGCTGGTCGCCGAGCGCGGCCTCCCGCACCCCTGGCTGGTCGGCTGGTCGTTCGGCACGGAGCTGGCGCTGAAGTGGGGGAGGGAGCACCCGGTCGACGGCGCGATCCTCCTGTCGCCGCCGCTGCACCGCGCCACGGCCGACGAGGTGGCCGCCTGGGCCGAGGACGGACGCCCGCTTGTGGCGCTCATCCCCGAGTTCGACGACTACCTGCGTCCCGAGGCCGCTGCCGAGCGCTTCGCGTCCGTTCCGCAGATCGAACTCGTCGCGGTCGACGGAGGCAAGCATCTCTGGGTCGGCGAGGCCCAGACGCGCCGGGTGCTGGACGAGATCGTGCGCGTCGTCGCCCCCGGGTCGTCGCCGCTCCCGACGGAATGGACGGGCGAGACGGCCTGAGCGACCGGTCCACGGTGCTCGGCGGTGCGCTCCGCTGCTCCGGAGGATCGCGCTGCGAGGGCGTGACGCGGACGGCCGCGTCGGCGATGCGCGCACCGGCGCCCGGGTTCGCGCCAGACGACGTCGGCGGTGAGCCATACGCGTATGGTGGCGCTCGCCTCGGTGCGAGGCGCCCACCGTGAGAAGGAGACGTCGATGATCGACCTCAACGCTGCCGCTGCTGCTTACTCGACAGGGCTCGCCCGGGCGAGGGGTGCCTCGGAGATGCGGCTCTCGACCGTGCGGACGGATCGGTGGGTGCAGGTCGTCGTGATCGCCGTCGCACTGGTCGTGGTGATGGGTCTCCTCGCCGCCTGGTGGATGGTCTGCCAGCAGCGGGGCATGTACCCGGCCATGGACATGCCGAGCCTGCAGCGCGGCGGCACCTGGAAGCTCTACTGCCGGAAGTAGGGGCGGCACAGGGAGGTCGACGAGATGGACATCCTCGAGGTCGACGGCATCACCAAGTCCTACGGCGCGGGCACGGTGCTGGCCGATGTCAGCCTGGCGATCGCGGAGGGGGTCGTCCACGGGCTCCTCGGTCCCAACGGCTCTGGCAAGAGCACCGGACTGCACATCCTGACGGGACTCATCGAGGCGGACCGGGGAACGGTGCGGATCCGGGGGGTCGACATCTCCCGGAAGCCGTCCCGACGCCACGTCGGCTTCGCTCCCGATGATCTGCCGCTTCCCGACTCGCTGACGGGCACGGAGTACCTGAGCTTCCACGACGCGATGCGGTCTCGGGACGACCGCGCCCGCTCCCGCGTGCTCGTCGAGGCTCTGGGGCTCTCGGCTGATCTCGACAAGCAGGTCGGACGGTACTCGCACGGGATGAAGCGCAAGATCCAGATCGTCGCGGCGCTCGCGCACGAACCGGACCTGCTGGTCCTGGACGAGCCGTTCCGGGGCCTCGACCCCGACGCGGCCTCGGTTCTGGGAACGGTGATCCGGAGCTTCGCAGCGTCGGGACGGGCCGTGCTCCTCGCGACCCACGACCTGCTCCGCGCGGAGCGGGACTGCGACGACGTGACCGTGCTGCACAGGGGCCGGGTGCTCGCGACCGGGGCACCCCGCTCCCTGATCGGCGCGCGACCCCGCGTGCAGGATCTCGAGGGGCTCTTCCTGGAACTCACCGGGACACCCGATGCGCGGCGCGATCGGCTCCTCGCCGTCGCGACGCTCTTCGCTCCTCCTCGCGGCCGGAGGACCCCGTGACGGCGGCGGCCAGACTGCTCGGGAGCGTCGTGATGGGCGTCGCCACCGGAGCAGCGGTCCTGGTCCTCGCGCTGATCGCGGCGACGGCCTACGCCTGGTCGGTGGGGGAGGAGGCGCGGGTGCCGGGTGTGTTCTCGGCCTCCTTCTCGGAGGAGAACGGAGCGCCGGCGCTCACCGTGGATCCCTCGCCGGGGGGCATGCTGGTCGTCGTCCTCCTCGTCACCGGGACGACGGTCGGCGCGACACTCCTGCGGGTGCTGCGCGTGCGGAGGGCCGCGCGTCGTGGCTGAGCCGGTCCTCACGATAGCTCGGACCGCCACTCGTCTGTGGCGCCGGGACGTCGCCGCTCAATTGCGGATCGGCGAACGGCAGGTCGTCCTCGGCGTCGCGACGGCCGGCGTCCTCGCCGGCTGCTTCGGCGCCCTCCTCGCGCTGATCGTGTCGGGACAGCTCCAGCCGGGACTCCCGGAGGCGCTCCACGTCCTCGTGCTCCGGAACGCCTACAGCAGCACCGTCGTCTCGACGGCGATCATCGTGTCCGTCCTCTGCATGACGGCACCGCCGCACACGGCGCTCCAGACGCTGCTCGACCTGCTGCCGGTCGGACGCGCATCCGCCCGGATCGGTCAACTGATGCCCCTGCTCGCCATCGGGCTCCTCTTCGCGGCAGCGCTCTCGGGAACGTCGATCGCCGTGACGGCGGCCGTCCTCGATGATCCGTTGCGCACCCTGTGGAGCGCGGTGCTCCAGCTCGTCGTCCTGGTGGCGATCGAGCTCCTCGCCGTGGGCCTGTTCACCCTCGTCGACTCCGCCCTCGGCCGAGCGACCTTCCTGCCGCACCCCCACCGGGTCGCCCTCGCCGGTTCCGCCGTCATCACGGGGAGCCTGCTCGTGTCCGTCGGCGACATCGTCGCGATGCCGGTCACGGAGGAGGCCGACGGCGCTCTCGAACCGGCGTCGCTGCTGATGCCCCGAGCGGCGGCCGCGCTGGTGCTGGATCCGGGTGACCTCGTGTCCTGGGGTGTGCTCCTCGCCTGGCTCGTCGGTTCCGGCCTGATCCTCCGGATCGCGGGGTCGCTCGCGATCCGTCGTCCGAGGAGAGCGTCCACGCGGCTCCTCGTCGGTCTCCGGCCGGCGCAGGGAGTGCCGCGGTCAGCCGTCTGGCTGGAGGTCCTCACCGCGGCGCGCGCACCGCAGACGGTGATCGCGGTGATCCTGCTCGTCCCCCTCGTCGGAGTCGCGGCCCGGTTCTCCGCCTCGCCTCTGCTCTCCGGCGTATCGGACGCACTCGCCACGACTCTCCCCGCCCTGCCGCTGCTCCTGGGCGTGTACGCCGTCGGCCGGACCCTTCCGATCCACTGGACGGGGGCGCAGATCTCGGCGCGGTCGTCCTGGTGGATCCTGCCCAAGATGCTCGGCACGCTCCTCGTCGGTTCCGTGCTCGCCGTGCCGGTCGTGCTGGTCGAAGGGGCACTCGGTCTCGTGCACGTGCAGGACCTCGTCGTGATCGCGGGATGCTGCGCACTCGCTGCATCGGCCGCACTCCTGGGGGGCGCGCTGCTGCCGTACAGCGAGGAGCAGTCCGTCTCCACCGCGGTCGCGGGAGCAGCGGTGACCCTCCTCACGGTCGGCGGCACGCTGCTCGCGGGGTGGGTGGGAGAGGCGCTCGGCCGGTGGGCCGTGCTCGTCACGAGCCTCTCGATCGCCGTCGTGTTCGGCGTGCTCTACGCCGCTGTGTCGCTCCGCCTCAGTACTCGGCATGCTGCCCGGGACTGAACGACTGGACTGGAGTCCCGGGGTGGTGGTCGATGCCGCAGGAATCGAGTGCGCCGTCCTCGGAGTCCGGGTCCCGGCCTGCGCCGCCGACTTCGTCGAGCTGGCACTCGACTTCGGGCTCGCGAGCCGGCGAACCCCTCGAGGCCCGTTGCGGCGCGTCGCGAGCCTCCTTCTCCCCGCGCCGAGCATCTCCCGACCGCTGCCGCCCGGCCTCGTTCGCGCAGGAGCCTCGTCCCTGGTCCACAACGCCCGCGGGATGGTGCGGTGGTGGCTGCTGCTCGCCGCCCTCGCCGTGGTCGGCGCCTGGGCGGAGCTCCCCGCACTCATCGGGATCTCCGCGGCGGGCGGGGGCTTCCTCCTCTCGGTCCTCGTCCACGAGGCCGGTCACGTGGTCGCGCTCCGGTGCCTCGCCGGACCGACGGCGCCCGGCTTCCTCGTCTCGAGAGGAAGCCGCTGCCACCTCGTCAGGAGAGTCCTCCCGAGGTACCGCGATGCGGGTGTCGTGATCGCCGGACCGATGGCGCCGAGCGTCCTTCTCCCCGTCCTGCTGACCCTGCCCGACCTGCCGGTCCTCGCGAGCTGCGGATGGCTCGCCCTCTCGTCAGCCCACCTGATCACGCTCGTCGTGCCCGTGGGCGACGGAGCGAACCTCCGTCGTGCACTGGGCGGCGACAGCCGCGCGGAACGCGGTAGGACCGCGGCTCTGCGTAAGGCACGCCCCGAGGGGGATGAGCCGCACGGCGGATGAGCCGTGGCGGGGGATGAGCCGCGGCGGGCGGCCGCGCTCCGCTGGGATCAGCGGGAGGAGCTGTTCGACGAGTCGGTGTCGTCCTCCTCCGAGCCGGAGCCCGAGTCGCCCGCGATCTCGTCGATGTGTCCGATCAGGCCGCGCAGGCCCTTCACGTAGCCGGCGATCGCATCGCGCTCGGTGCGGATCTCGTCGAGGCGTCCCTCCGCGGTGTTGACCAGCTGCCGGTTCCGCTTCTCGGCGTCGGCGATCATCTCCTGCGCCCGCTCGCGCGCCTCGGCGAGCAGGCGGTCCGACTCGTCCTGGGCGTCGCGGCGCAGGCGCGTGGTCTCGTCGAGGGCGTCGCTGCGCAGAGCATCGGCCTCGAGGCGCTTGTCGTTGGCGCGCCGCAGGGCGTCGGCCAGCTGCAGGTTCGACTCGTCCAGGTAGCGCTGCGTCTGGGCCACGGCCTCCTGGTGGCGGAGGAGGGCATCGCGGTCGGCCTCCTCGCGACGCGCCGCGAGCTCGACGGTCAGGTCGATGCGCGCCTGCTCCACGTCGCGCGAGAGAGCCGAGGCCTCGTCGGCCGCAGCGGTGCGCAGTCCCGCGATCTCGGCGTCGAGCAGGGCGACGGCCTCGGCCCGCTCGTGGGCCAGACGCGTCCGCTGATCGTCGAGCTCGCGGGCAGCCTCGGCACGACCGGCCACCAGCTCGGCGTCGAGCGCTGCGCGAGCGGACGTCACATCGGCGTCCAGCGCGGCGCGGGCCGACGACACCTCGGCGGCGACGGCGGCGCGTGCCTCGGCGATCTCGGCCTCGACGGCGGCGCGGAGGCGGGCCACCTCCGAGGCGACCTCCGCGCGCAGCAGCTCGTTGCTCTGCGCCAGGCGGGCGGCCTCGGCGCGGGCGATCTCGACCTCCCGGGCGGCGACGGCGCGCATCTCGGCCGCCTCGCGCTCGGCCTCGGATCGGATGGCCGCGGCCTCGCGCTTCGCGGTCGCGCGGGTCTCCGCAGCCTCGGTCGCGACGGTGCCGCGGATGGCGGCCGCCTCGCGGACCGCGTCCTGCGTCATCACGTCGCGGTCGTCGGCCGCCTTGCCCAGGGTGGCGGCGGCCTGCGCCTCGGACTCGTTGCGCGTGCGGTCGGCGCGGCGGCGAGCCTCCGACACGAGGCGCTCGGCCTCGTCGCGGGCCTCCTGCAGGATCCGGTCGCCGTCGTCGCGGGTGGAGCGGCGCAGCGCCGACGCGTCGTTCTCGGCCTGCGCGATGATGCGCTCGGACTGCTCCTCCGCCACGCGGAGGGTGTGCTCGAGCTTGGCGCCGAGACCCGCGTAGGTCGGCGTGCCGACCTGCTGCAGCTCCTTCTCGAGCTGGTCGATCCGCGCGGCGAGCCGCTTGGACTCGCGGCCGCTCTCGGCCGCCTGGGTGTTCGCGTGGATCAGCTCGCGCCGCAGACCCTGGATGGCCTTGTCGACCTCGTCGCGGTCGTACCCGCGGAACGCCTGGGTGAATTCGGCCTCGTCGCTTGCCACGTCGTCTCCTCCGGATGGATCAGCGCCACGCTCGCGGCACTCCGGGAAGTTTAGTCAGCGGGTCGCTCCCGCCCCGGGGCGACACCCGCGCGCGCCGCCGACCGTGCGCACTCTCGGCTGATCCCTGGGTTCGTCGGAGGGCATCGGCTATCGTGGACTGTCTTTGTCTGTTGCCGTCGCGCCCCGGTCCGGCCGTGTCACCCGAACCGGCTGAGGCCGCCACCCCGATCCGGCAACGCAGGAGGAGTACTTTCGTGCGGTTCGTCTTCGCCATCATCGCCACGGTCATCGCAGCAGCGCTGATCGCTCTCGGCATCGGTCAGCGAACGGTGTGGGCCCCGCCCGAGTCGCTCACCGCTCGAACGGTCCTCGACTCCGACGCTCCCTACGCGGTCGTCGACGGCAGCGTCCTCGCCTCCAACGAGGGCCGCCAGTCGATCACCGTCGAGGGGGAGGGCGACCTGGTCCTCACCTACGCCCGCACGAGCGACGTGCTCGGCTGGGTCGGCGGCTCGGAGTACGACGAGATCGGCTACGACGCCGAGACCGACGAGCTCACCGCCACCACCGAGACCGGGACGCCGATCGAGCTCGCAGCGGACGACGCCACCGCCGACGCCGCGATCGTCGATCCGCGCGGCGCCGACCTCTGGCTCGAGCAGCTCGAGGGCGCCGGCAGCATCGACGTCGCACTCGACGTGCCGGAGGACATCTCCCTGCTGATCGCCACCGACGGCACCGCCCCGGCGGCCGACGAGATCCGGGTGAGCTGGCCCGTGGACACCGCGACCCCGCTCGCCGGCCCGCTCCTCGCGGGCGGCGCCCTCTTCCTCCTCATCGGCCTCGGGCTCTACATCTGGGCCTTCGTGCACCTGCGCCGCCAGCACGGACCGCGCCGCAAGGGACCGCAGGGCAAGGTGCCGCGCGGTGCCCGCCGCCCGCGCGCCCGCGCCGGGATCCAGGCGTCGCTCGCCTCGCCGGCGCCGAGCCGGCGCCGTGGACTCCTCGTCCTGCCGATCGTGCTCGGAACGACCGCACTGCTCGCGGGCTGCAGCTCCGATTACTGGCCCGACCTCGCCGCGGGCGCCAGCGCGACCCCGACCGCCACCGCGACGTCCACCGCCGGCGCGGAGCCGATCGCCGAGATCCCGACCCCCGTCGTCACGACGCAGCAGGCGGAGGCGATCGTCGCCTCGGTCGCCGACGTCGCCTCGGCCGCCGACGCGGCCCGCGACGCGACGGTGCTCGCCGAGCGCTTCCAGGGCGAGGCCCTGACGGAGCGGACCACCAACTACGACGTCGTGAACAAGGGCGGGACGATCGATCCGCCGCAGACGATCCCCGCCTCCCCGGTCAGCGTCGTCCTGCCCCAGGACACCGAGACGTGGCCGCGCCTGGTCACCGCCGTGGTCGGGGACCCCGCCGACACGACCACAGCGCCCATCGCCCTGATGATGAGCCAGGCCAGCCCGCGGGTCGACTACAAGGTCGACTACGCGATCTCGCTCGAGGCCAACGCCCGCATCCCCGATGTCGCGCCCGTCACCGTCGGCACCTCGATCGTCGCCCCGGACTCGAAGCTGATGACCCTCGCGCCCGAGACCGTCGGAGCGGCGTACGCCGACATCCTCGCCAACGGCGACGCGAGCCAGTACGCCGAGCTGTTCGCCCCCGAGGGCGACACCCTGCGCGGCCAGGTCGGAGTCGACAAGAAGACCGCCGACCGCGAGGCGCTGCCCGACACCGCCTCGATCGAGTTCTCGAACAAGGCCGGCACCTCGCCCACCATCGCCCTCGCCACGAACGACTCGGGCGCCCTCGTCGCCGCGAGCATCGCCGAGGTCTCCACGGTCCGCCCGACCGCGGAGGGGTCCACCGTCTCGACGTCCGGCGCCTCGCAGACCCTGCTCGGCACCGACAAGTCGACGACGGGCATCGAGACCACCTACGGTTATCAGTTGTTGTTCTACGTACCGCCCGTCGGATCGGAGGAGAAGATCGTCATGCTCGGATGGAGCCAGGGACTCGTCTCGGTGGTGCAGCTGCCGTGAGCGCCGTCCCGCCCCTGCCCGGAAACCTCCGCGGCGCCGTCGACCTGTCCAGCCTCGTGAACAGGCGCGCGCCTCAGTCGCCCGCGCCCGGAGCCGCTGCTCCGGCCGGATCGCCGGCCGCCAATCCGCTGCTGCTCACCGCGGGCGACGCCGAGTTCGACCAGGTCGTCCAGCTCTCCTCGCGCGTCCCCGTGATCGTGGATCTGCGGGGCTCCTGGGCCGAGCAGAGCACGAGCATGACCGCGCTGCTCGAGAAGGTCGTCCTCTCGTACGCCGGGGCCTTCGTGCTCGTGGGCGTCGACGTCGAGTCGAGCCCGCAGCTCGCCCAGGCTTTCCAGGTGCAGTCGGTCCCCACCGTCGCCGCCGTCATCGCCGGGCGCCCCGTGCCTCTCTTCAGCGGTCTCATCGCCGAGGAGCAGCTGCGCGACCTGCTCGAGCAGGTCCTCCAGCTCGCCGCGCAGAACGGCGTCACCGGCAGCGTCCCCGTCGAGGGCGAGGCGCCGGTCGACGGAGCCGAGCCGGAGGCGGCCCCGCTGCCCCCGCACCACCAGGAGGCGTACGACGCGATCGACCGGGGCGACTACGCCGCGGCGATCACCGAGTACGAGACCGCCATCGCGCAGAACCCGCGCGACGACCTCGCCGTCGCGGGCCTCGCGCAGGTGAAGCTGCTCCAGCGGCTCCAGGGCAGGACGCTCGACGACATCCGCTCCACCGCGGCCGCGGAGCCCTCGAACCTCGACGCGCAGCTCGCCGTCGCCGACCTCGACGTCTCCGGCGGCCACGTCGAGGACGCCTTCGACCGCCTGCTGTCGATCTTCCCGCGGCTCGACGCCGACGGGAAGGCGAGCGTGCGGGCGCGACTGCTCGAACTGTTCGAGATCGTCGGGACCACGGACCCGCGCGTGAACAAGGCGCGGGCGCGGCTGACCGGGTTGCTGTACTGACTGAGGGAGCGAGCGCTGCGCGATCGCTCCCTCGGTCATTACAGAGCGGGGCGAGCGCAGGCGCTCGCCCCGCCGCGGTCGGCTGGGTGGGTGGTCGCGTTTCCGAGAGCGGGGTGCGATCGGCTCGCTCGAAACGCTCGCACGCGTTTCTCGCCTATCGCCTTGGAGAGGGGCGGCTGGTCAGTCCGCTGGGACTCGAGCGAGACCTCCGCTGTGCGGTCGGACTCGGCGGGGGCGGGAGTGAGCGTGCTGCGCACGGCTCCTTCGAGTGAGCGTGCTGCGCACGGCTCCTTCGACTGGGCGTGCTGCTGGAGACCCGCCGAGTGAGCGTGCTGCGCACGGCTCATTCGAGTGAGCGTGCTGCGCACGGCTCGTGCGACTCAGCGTCCGGCTCAGGGATCCGTCGAGTGAGCGTGCTGCGAATGGCTCCTCAGTTCGAGCTTGCTGAAAACGGCTCCTGCGACTGAGGACGTCGAGTGCGGTTCCTTCTACTGGGCGTGTTGCGCGTGGTTCTGTGGCGGTGGGCGTGATGCGAACGGCTTCGCCGCGGGGAGAGGGCGGAGCGCCGCGTCGCTGAACGTGGGGGAGTCGTGGGGACCCGCCGCGGGAGCGGGCGTCAGCGCTGAGGATCGAGCGGCGGCGCCGCGACGCTGTTCCGTGGGAGGAGACGACGACGGCAGGCGGAGAGTGCCGGGGGCACCGCTCCGCCCGCCGCCGCGGGGTGGAGAGGTCAGTCGGAGGCGGGGCGCAGATAGAGGGC